>NZ_JBHVYK010000003.1:92577-118333 GCF_042880855.1 Streptomyces sp. NPDC058291 | reverse complement strand
GCCTCACCCTGGGCCCCGCGCCCCGCCCCGGGTGGCGGTCCGGGCCGGCCCCCCCCGCATCGCCCGCCGGGGGGGCGCCGTCGTGTGACGTTCCCGGCCGGTCCGCGGAACGTCACACGAGCCGTGTGGCCGGTCAGCGGACGGTGAGGGCTCGTTGCGCGGTGATGTCGCGCGAGGATCGCGCCGCCGCGAAGGTGCAGGTCCCCGGGACGAGGGTCCAGGAGCCCCGGGTCCGGACGGCGAGATCCTCCGCGGGGACGGTGAAGGGGAGCCGCTCCGACGCGCCTTTCCCGACGGGCGACCTTCGGCGACGTCACGGCCCACACGGACGCACCGGTACGAACTCCCCTGAGGATAGGGCCACTTGAGTACCGATGGGTACGGCGCTGAGTACACGTACTCATGGAACGGCGGCTCCTGGCGGCGAGAGTAGCGGCAGACGAACCGCCGGAGACTGGAGACGATCATGAACCTCCCCCGCAGCACGAGCCGCGCCGCCACCGCCCCTCGGCCCCGAAGGATCCGTATCGCCGCCGCCCTCGCCGGGGGCGCGGCGGCAGTCGTCGCGCTCACCGGATGCTCCGGCCTCGAGTACAGGGAGAACATCTGCGGCAACGGCGAGTACCCCGTCCTGTCCGTGGGCGACACCGGCAGCTCCTGCGTGCCGGACGGGGACGAGCCGCCGGCGGGATCCGTCCGCTACCCCAAGGGCAAGGTGCCGACGCAGGTCGACGACAAGTGGGACCTGTACTGGAACACCCACACGCTCGACAAGGACGGCAACATCGTCACGGTCCCCGACGCGGGCTGACCCCGGCCTGCCGTCGGAGCACGGACCGGGCAGGATGGGGAGGGTCACGTCGGCTGCCGGAACGCCGCGGCAAGGCGTGCGGGCCCGAACCGGCCCGGACCGGCGACTACCGAAGGGCCGAACCCTCCTATGCGAGAAGCAGTCACGCGCAGGCAGGCGCACTCATGAGCCGGATCCTGGTGACCGGCTCGGCGGACGGGCTGGGACGTGCGGCTGCGGCGGCCCTGATGTCCGCGGGGCACGACGTGGTCGTGCACGCCCGCAACCCGGACCGCGCGCAGGCTCTCGAAGCGCTGGTCGACCGCGGAGCGGGTCTCGTGATCGGCGACTTCACCGACCGTGACTCCGTACGGCGTATCGCCGCCGAGCTCGACGACGCGGCGCCGCTGGACGCGGTCATCCACAACGCCGGCGTGTGGAGCGGACGCCCGGTCATGCCGGTCAACGTCATCGCCCCGTACCTGCTCACGGCCCTGCTGCCCGGACCTCGCCGCCTGGTGTACCTCAGCAGCGGTTCGCACTACAGCGGGCATCCCTCACTGAAGGGCATCGACTGGCGGGGCTCGAGCGCGGGCTCGTACTCCGACAGCAAGCTGTTCGTCACGACCCTCGCAGCCGCGGTGGCCCGCCTGCGCCCTGGTGTGCTGAGCAATGCCGTCGACCCGGGCTGGGTGCCGACGAAGATGGGCGGGCCGGGCGCACCGGACGATCTGGAACTCGGCCATCGCACACAGGTTTGGCTCGCGACGAGTGACGAGCCCGAAGCCCTCACCACGGGCGGGTACTGGTACCACCGTGAGCGGCAGCAGCCGCACCGCGCCGTGCACGACGAGGCCTTCCAGGACCGTCTGGTGGAGACACTGGCCGAGGAGACGGGCGCCGAGCTCTGAACACATCGTCAGCCGCCGGCCGAACCACCTCGGGCCTGTCTTCGCGTCCGGCACCCCGATCGCGGATCGTCTGCCGGACGGCCGCGGCCCGGGTCGCGCAGCCGCTGGGCCGAACGCCGCGTGAACCGCACCGAGACCAGTGAGACCAGCCCACCGACGACCGCCGCCACCAGCGCCAGGATCGCTGCACCCACCCGTCGTACCCCCCTTCCACGGCGGCTCGACGCCCGGACCAGCCGCTCGCCCGGCGCGCTGCACGCGCTGCGATCTTCGCGGGGTGCTCTTCCCCGCCGCGCGGGTGCTCGAACCTGACCGATGGCTCCATGAGGCCCCGCAGGTCCGCGAAACCCCGACGTCCGAGGCCGGGCCTCAGCCCTCCGTCCCCGCCCCGCGCAGTTCCTGTGCGGCGGCGTCGTACGCGTGGGCGGCCCGGGTGAAGTAGTCGAAGAGGACTGCGAGTTGCTCGGGCGTGTAGGCGCCGAGGATCTCACCGATCTTCTGCCGCGCGGGAGCCATGACGCGGTCCAGCTCGGCGGGTTCGCCGATCGGATCCACGACGGCCTTGCGCCGGTCTCCGGGGTCGGCGGCGCGACGGACGTACCCGGCCTGTTCCAGCCTGTCGATCAACCGGGTCGTCGGACCGGTGGTCAGACCCGTGCGCTCCGACAGTTCCCCGGGCGACATCGCGCCGGACAGCTGAAGGATGTTCAGGGCGTACATGTCGGTGGCGCCGAGGTCGCATGCCCTGGCACTGGCGTGACCGTGCAGCATCACGGCGCTCAGGTAGCGGCGGTAGACCTCGCTCGCATCGGATGGCATGGAGGGCGTTGACACGGTTCCTTCCACTCCCTAATCTCTTCGTTGGCGCAGATAAATCGTCAAAGCATTTAATGCCTACAAGAAACTACCATGCAGGAACCCGGTGAGCCCCCGCTGTCGCCCGGCCGGCGCCACCAAGCCCAATAGGGAGAAGTGATGTCTCTTACGCCCCGGGAAACCGCCCACGACAACGACGTCGCCGCGATCCACGCCCTCCTCGAGGAAAGCCGCGTGGCATGGAACCGCGGTGACGCGACGGCCTACGGCCGGTGCTTCACCCTCGACGCGACCGATGTGACCTTCGCCGGCACCGTCTATCACGGCGGTCAGGAGATCGCCCGTGCCCACCAGGCCCTTTTCGAGGGATTCCTCAAGGGCACGGAACTGGCCGTCGAGATCACCGACATCCGCTTCTACGGCTCGGACACGGCCGTCGTCGTCACCCGTGGTGACGTCGGCAGGGGAAGGCCCAGGCGGCTGGGAAAGCTCGCCACCTACACGGTAGTGCGCCGGCCCGAGGAAGGGTGGCGGATCGCCGCCGTCCAGAAGACCCAGCGCAAACGCCTGATGGAAGCCCTCTCCTTCCGCCTCCAGCCCGCCACCCGACCCGCCACGTAGCCATGGCTCCCCGGCCGCATGTCCGGCTGCGCAAGCCGGTACCGTGCGGTCACGACGAGATCGCCGAGTCGGATCGGGCCTGGGTGGCCGGGCACCACGACGGTCCCGCGCTCCTGCACCGGATCGCCCCCGGTTCGGCCTCGCCTGCGACGACTTCACCACGCCGGCGGCATGGGCTGCCGGCCTGGACTGACTTCAGGACCGCATATCCGGGCCTACAGGGCGGCGGTTCGTTCCGCCGATCATCACGGGACAGTCGTCGGTTCATCCCCCGTGCAGAACACGTTGATCGCAGCCGGGGCCCGTTCAGCGCGAGTCAGGGCGCGTAGCACTGCCGCCTGGCCATGACGCCGGACGGCCAGCCCGCTCAACAGCGCGACCACCGCATCGAGGGCGCGACATTACGCAGCATCGCCGAGGGGGTTGCCCGGACCTCCCCGATCTCGGCGGACGCCCGCCCGCTGGACGTACCGGCCGGTCCGTCCGGCGGGTGGGGCGGCCCGATCGCCGGTGACGCCTCACCGGTCCCGGTGTGGTGGGGTCCGGACGATTCCGGCGAGGCCTTCCTGGTGGGCGAGCACGGCGGCCTGGACCCGGTTCTCGACGCCGAGGCGGGTGAGGACGCGGTTGACGCGGCTCTTCACGTTCGCCTCGCTGAGGCCGAGGGCCGAGGCGATCCGGGCGTTGGACAGACCCCTGGCCACCAGTACCAGGACCCGGAGTTCGCGCTCGGTCAGCAGATCCGCGAGCCCGCCCTCGGGCGCCGCGGGAGACGGGGCATCGGGCATCAGGGCGGGCGGCAGTGCGGTGACGGTGTCGATGAGACGTCGCGTGACGCTCGGAGCAAGGGCCGGATCGCCGTTGGCCGTCGCGCGGATGGCCTCGACGAGCTGGTCGGGAGGACTGTTCTTGAGCAGGAAGCCGACGGCCCCGGCCCGCAGCGCGGCATGCACGTACTCGTCCAGGTCGAAGGTGGTGAGCACGAGGACACGCGGCGCCGGGCCCGGCCCGGGCCAGGAGGCGGTGATGTGCCGCGTGGCCTCCACGCCCGTCGCGCCGGGCATACGGACGTCCATCAGCACGACGTCGGGCTGGAGCTCGATGGCACGCGCGACCGCCTGCCGCCCGTCCGCCGCCTCGCCGACGACCGACAGGCCTTCACGCCGGTCGATGATCAGACGGAGTCCGGTCCGGACCATGTCCTGGTCGTCGGCGAGCAGCACGCGGATCGTCACGCGTCCGCCTGTGCCGGTCGGGGCGCCGTCGCGTGGAGAACCGCGTGCAGCCGCCAGCCACCGCCCTCGCACGGGCCGGCCTCCAACACGCCGTCGAAGGCCAGGACGCGTTCCCGCATGCCGACGAGCCCCTGCCCGGTCCCCGGGGCAGGCACGTGTCCTGCCGGCGCCGCGTCGTTCACCACGTCGATCGTGAGGCGGGAGTCGTCACCGGCCACGGCGACTCGCACACCGACGGGACCAGCGTGTCTGACGACGTTCGTCAGCGCTTCCTGGACGACCCGGTAGACCGAGAGCCGCATCCCCGCGGAGAACGCGCTCCCCGTCCGGTACCCCGACACGAACGTCACTCGGCAGCCCGCGGCCGTCGCCGCCTCGACGAGCGGTTCGAGATGCTCCAGGGACGGTTCTGGCGCGAGTTCTCTTTCCCGGATCGACAGCAGACCCAGGACGCGCCGCATCTCGAGGAGCGCGGTGTCGGCCGTCCGCCCGATGAGCCCGACGCACTGCACGGCTTCGGCGGGGACGGACGCGGGCGCCATGACCTCCTCGGCGGCTCGCGCCTGCACGGCTATGGCGCTCACATGGTGGGCCACCACATCGTGCAGGTCACGGGCGATACGGGCGCGCTCGCCGACCACCGCCTGGCGGGCATTGCGGTCCTGCTCGGCCGCCAGGCGCCGATTGAGCTCCCGCAGGCGTTCCGCGTCGGCGTCGATCCTGCGCCGGCCGCACCCCAGGAGCCAGGCGAGGGCGAAGAAGAAGACGAAGGTCGTGGCGCTGATCGGCTCCAGTGATCCGAGGCCCGGAGTCTGCCAGTGCCCGCCGAGCGCATCGGCAGTGGAGGTGCACGCGAGGCACAGCAACGTCCCCGGCAGGCTCCCCCGGACCGGCGCGTAGCGAGCCGCGGCGTACACGCCGATCATGAGCAGGAACGGACCGGGTATGCGGCCCTCGATCGGACTCAGCACCTGAAAGGCCATGTACCAGCAGGTCATCGCCGCCAGACAGGCGCGTGGACGGGACCGTCTCCACAGCAGGGGGACCGTCTGGGCTCCCCACAGGGCCACTCCCCAGCCGGCCGGCTCGGGTGTGCGGCCCAGCACGGTGGCCATGTCGAACAGCGTCAGTCCGCCGCCCAGCGCGACGTCCGTCAGCCACGGCCGGCGGGCTGCCCACCGCTGCGCGGCCCGCGGCAAGGCCTTCATGTGGATGATCATCTCGATCCGTCAGACTAGGCGAACGAGACGCCCGGCGGATCCTCCCCCGGGCGCGCATCGATGGTTGCGTGGGCGCGCGGGAGATCGCCGTCGAGACGGACGTGCCGCGCGAAGCCGCCCGCCTAGCGTCGTCGTCATGACAGACCTTCGTGCGTCGAACACCCCTGTCGCCCCGGCGGCGCGACCTTCCCCGGACGAGACGACCGAGATCAAGTACGCCGAGAAGCAACGGAGTTCGCCGACGTCCCGCTATGGGCTACTGGTGCTCGGCACGGGAACGATGCTGTTCGCGGTGGGCGGCCGGTGGGACATCGCGGCCGCGGCCTGGTTGTTCCCCGTGTTCCTGCTGCGTTTCGCTCGCCTCAGCCGCGTGTGGTCGGGACCGATGTGGATCTGGTCGGCGCACATCGCTGCCGCCGCTTTCTGGATCCAGGAGTCGAAGCTCGGCTTCGTCCCCGTCACCGTCGTGGGCGCCGTCGCTCTCGCCGCCCTGCAGACGCTGCCCTTCCTGGTCGACAGAGTGCTGGTCGGCCGGTTGCGCCCGGCGGTGGCGGCCCTCGTCTTCCCCGCGGCTTTCGCCGGCGCCGAGTTCCTGATCAGCACGGTGACTCCGCTCGGCACGGCGTACGGCTGCCTGGCCGTCACGCAGCACGACGACCTCCCGCTCCTCCAGGTCGTGTCGGTCACCGGGCCGTGGGGGATCGGGTTCCTGATCGGGTACTTCGCGAGTACCGCCAACCGCATCCGGGAGCGGCCCGCGTGGCGCGGCGGCCTGGTCTACGGGACGGTCCTGCTGACCGTCGTGCTCGCCGGCGGCGCGCGGCTGGCCTTCGGCCCGTCGGCGGGTACGACGGTACGGATCGCCGGGGTGAGCCCCAGCCGGGCCGTGACCGACTCCCTCCAGGCCACGCTGGGGCGGATCGACGGCGGACCGGCGGACGTCGCAGCCGCGCCCGCCGCGCAGGTCGAGCCCGCGATGACCGCCGTCGAGAACGACCTGCTGGCCGCCACCCGGCGTGAGGCCGCCGCCGGAGCGGAGATCGTGATCTGGCCGGAGGAGGCCGTCAGGGTCCAGGAGTCCCACGCGCCCGCCGCCATCGCCGCCGCACAGGACCAGGCCCGCCGGTCCGGGATCTACCTGGAGATCGGCGTCCGCGTCTACAGCACGGCCGCCCCCGCCTTCGGCCGCGACGAGGCGCTGCTCATCGACCCCCACGGCGAAGTGCTGTGGACCTACCAGAAGGCGCACCCGATCCCCGGCTCCGAGAGGTACACGCCCGGCGACGGCCGCGTGCCCGTCGCCGACACCCCGTACGGCCGCATCGCGAACGTCATCTGCTACGACGCCGACTTTCCCGCCCTCATGCGGACGCGGGCCGACATCATGCTCGTCCCCGCTGCCGACTGGAAGGAATACGGCGCCGCGCACACCGCGAAGGCGCGTCTGCGGGCCGTGGAGAGCGGCTACTCACTGGTGCGGCAGGACACGCAGGGCGTTTCGGCCGCCTACGACGACAAAGGCCGTGTCCTCGCGACCGCGGACTACTTCACGACGGGTCGGCAGACGATGGTGGCCTACGTGCCCACGCGTGGCGTCACCACGGTCTACGACCGTATCGGGGACGCCTTCGCCTGGCTCTGCCTGACCGGCCTCGCCGCCCTCGCTACGGCCGCGACGGCGCGGCCCCGGCGTCGCACGGCTGACGGCTGACGGCTGACGGCTGACGGCTGACGGCTGACGGCTGACGGCTGACGGCCGAGCGTGCGGTGCCCCCGGTGCGCGGCTGACGGGGGGACGGAGGACGCCTCAAGTCGGCCCCGGCGGTGGTCGCTTGGCGGTCTCCCGGAAAAAGGATTGAGCACGGCGGCGCCCCGCTGCTACGTTCGTGGCGGACCGTGAAGTCGTCGTATGGAGGTGAGCCCCGTGAACACAGTCACCCATGGGTGCTCCCCCCATCCGTCACGGTCCGGCGGCTGACGTTCGGTGTCGCCAGGAGCGCCTGAGACCGAGGCACTCCCGGGAGGAGACCCCGATGAACACGAAGCCTTTCGCATCTGGCCTGAGCGAACACGCGGTGACCATCACGCGCGTCGCGGACAGGCAATGGCACGCACTCGACGACGACCTGGTGGTCGGCCGCGGGTATGCGCATCCACGGCCCGACGGACGCCTGTTCGTCGGCATCGACGCCTGGCACGACGCCGCCTTCGACCGGCTCGCCGAGGCGATGGTGACGGAACTGCCGGCACCCCTGTACACGGTGGTCGACGAAGCCGACGCCGAGCTGACGGTCGGCTGGCGGCGGGCCGGTTTCACGGTCCGGCGTCGCGAGTGGGAGTACGTCGTGCCGACCGATCCGCGGGTCACCGGGCTCGAAGCGGTCCGCCCGCCGGCGGGGGTCACGATCGTGCCCGCCGGTCGGGCGGACGAGGGTCTGCTGCGGGCGGTGGACCGCGCCATCCGTGACGAAGTCGAGGCGACCGTCGGGTGGCAATCGATGCCCGCGGAAGTGATCCCCCGCCCCGAGGGCGACACCGTCGTCGACCCGTCGGCGTACGCGGTGGCCGCGGCCGCCGACCGCTACCTCGGTCTGATCCGGGTGGTGACCGTGAAACGTCCGCGCATCGGGCTGGTCGCGGTCCGGGCCGGGGAGCGGCGCCGCGGCATCGGGCGGGCGCTGCTGGCCCACGCGCTGGGGACGCTGCACGCCTCCGGGTCCGCCAGGGCCTGGGCCGAGGTGCACGAATCCAACCGAGCGGCTGCGGCGCTGTTCGAGGGCGTCGGCGCCCAGCCGATGAGCAGCAACCTGGAGCTGGTCCGATGACGAGGAACAGGAACGTCATCGAGGTCGAGGGCAAGGTCGTCGAGTGCCTGCGCAGCGCCATGTTCACCGTGCAGCTCGAGAACGGCCACCAGGTGCTCGCGCACATCAGCGGGAAGATCCGCAAGAACTACATCAAGATCATGCTGGAGGACCGGGTGCTGGTGGAGCTCCCGCCCTATGACCTGACGCGCGGCCGGATCGTGTTCCGATACCGGAACTAGTGACCGTGGGCGGCTTCCACGGCAGCTGATCCGGGGGCCCCGGTCACGGTGTTTCCGTGACCGGGGCCCTTCTCACCGCAGGCACACCGACCGCAGGCACGCCGGCGGTGGCCACCGCGCCCCCGCCTGCGACGACGTTGTCTCGCGTGGCCTGATCGGGATCCTGACATCCGTCAGGACCGCCGGCGCCGGTTCTCTCCCTAGGGTTCGAGTCGTCTTCCCGGCCCCGGCTGCTTCGCGGGGCGCCCTCCACGGACCGAAAGAGACGGCATCCATGCGCCCGTTCCGCTCCGCCCTCGCCACGGCCGCCACCCTGTGCGCGGTCGCCACCGGCGTCGTGATCGCCCAGCCGCCGCAGCCCGCAGCCGCCTCGGCCGCCGACTGCGAAGGCGGTGCGCACAACTTCCGCGACCACCCGGACGACGCCGAGGGCGACACCGTCAAGCCGCGCCGTTTCGACGTCGGCAACGTCCACTTCACGCTCGAGAAGGGCGCCTACGTCGGTCAGCAGATCGCCTTCGGCAAGATCAGCGGCCAGACCCGGCCCGGCGACAACGTCTGGATGGACTGGCGCGCGAACGGCTGGGACAACGCCGGCGCCGTGTCACCGTGGCTGCAGTGCGGGCCCTTCACCGTCCGCACCGCCGGACAGAGCCTGACCACACCGTTCAAGCGGACCAGCACCGACCCTCAGTACCAGTTCCGGGTGTGCGGCTCGCTGATCTCGGACGGCGTGGTCCGCTGCTCCGACTGGTGGTAGGCCGCACACCCGGCTCACCAGCCCCTGTCCCTGTCCCTGCCTCGCCCGCCCCTCTCGGCTCCACCTCCCGCTCCACGCGAAGGGATCACCATGCGCAGACTCCTCCGGGGCGCCGCGGCGCTCGCCCTCACCACCGCGGCCGTGCTGACCGCCTCCAGTCAGGCCGAAGCCGACGACGGGTCGTGGGCGGGCTGCCCGTACGGCGCCGTCTGCATCTACCCGCAGAACCAGAACCCGGCCGTCAGCCCGAGCCACATCTTCTTCTCCTACGGCTTCCACCCCATCTACGACCAGTACGGGGATCACTGGGTCCTCAACAACCAGTACGACGGCGCCCTCGCCGAGACGTGCGAGTCCATCGACACCGACTGCCACTACACCATCGGCCCGCAGGAAGGCGCCTACGTCGATCTCGGCCCGATCAACTCGATCTACCTGAGGGAGCACTACCGTTGAGACTCCGAATTCTCGCCGCGGCCGCCACGATGCTGCTGTTCATCGGCGCGGCCGGGACGGCGGCCGCCGACGCCCCGACTCCCCGGTCCGCGAGGACCGCCGCGTCCGTGCAGGTGCCGGCCGGCGTCACCGCCGCCGTCGCCGTCTTCGACCGTCGGAGCGGCTCCTTCACCGAACAGCTCAACACGAGCACCGCCTTCCGGTCCGCCTCGGTCGTCAAACTGCTGCTGGCACTGGACTTCCTGTGGGACCGCGGCCCGGACTACGGCGTGCCCGCCGCCGACCGGGCACGGCTGGAGCCGATGCTGCGCAGCAGCGACGACAAGGCGGCGAACTACTACTGGTCGCAGTACGGCGGACCGGCGATCATCACCCGCATGGTCGGCCGACTCGGTCTGAAGGACACCGCGCCACCGCCCTTGGGGCAGGAGGGCTTCTGGGGTTACACCGCGCTCTCCGCCCGGGACACGGTGACGATCTACCGCTACCTCCTGGACTCCGCGCCCGCACCCGTGCGCGACTTCGTGATGGGCAACCTGCGCCAGTCCACCCGATGCGCCTCGGACGGCTTCGACCAGCACTTCGGCATCGCCGGGGCGTTCGAGAAGCCGTGGGCGGTCAAACAGGGCTGGGCGGGCTCGTCGTTCGAGGACGGCACGTGCGGCTCGGGGGCTGCGGCGAGCGCGACGCGGACGTCCGCTCCTGCTCCGTCCACCGCCGCGGACGTCGACCTGACCCGGCCCGCGCTGCACACCACGGGGACCGTCGGCCCCGATGACCGGTCCATCGTGGCCGTGTTCACCCTGCACCCCGTCGGCACCTCGTACGGGAAGGCGTACACCGACATCGGCCGGCTGACCCGGTCGCTGAACGTGCCGGGGGCGACCCGGCCTGCCGGGTGGTGGTACGGCACGTGGAGCGACCATGTGAACGTCCGCCGCAACCCCTCCACCGACGGGTCTCCGCTGACGCAACTCCCGGCCGGCGTCGAGGTGTCGGTGGGCTGCCAGACCCAGGGGCAGGTCGTCTCGGTGCCGCCGTACACCAATGACTGGTGGGCCTACCTGCCGCAGTACGGCGGCTGGATCAGCAACATCTACATCAACTCGCCCGACAACCGGATGCCGGACGTCCGGGACTGCTGAAAGACGTCCCGGACTGCTGCGAGAGGACCGGGACCGCTGAGCGGAACGCGAGGCCGACACCGTGCGGTCGGCGCCGTCCCCGCACGAGTCCGGCCGTGCTCCGCTGCCTCACCGCTCGTACGCGGCGAGGTAGCGGAGCACCTGTTCGACGTGCGGCCGCACCCGTTCGGGAACGCCGCGCTCCTCGATGACGGTGCGGTCGCTCGTGCGGTAACCGGCGGCGATGAGCGCGGGTAGCTTCTCGGCGGGCAGCCCGGCCAGCTTGAACCGCTGGTCGAGCCAGCACACGTACAGGCTCATGGTGTGGATCGCGTCCGGCGGCGAACGGTAGTCCTTGTCGCCGTCGCCGTCGCCGTCCACCGCCCAGGCCCGGAATACCGACGGCGTCCACATGGCGATGCCGTACTCTTCGGCCGCCGGGCGGGCCGCGTTCGCGTCGAAGCCGCTCTCCGCCTTGATCAACGCGGCGAGCAGCGCGGGCGTGATCTCGGCGTCGGTGCAGCGCCGGGCGGCGGCCGTGATGACCGGCACCAGCGCTGTCGGCACGTCGGAATTCGCCCGGAGTTCCCCGGCGGGCGCGGTGTGCGCGCCGGTGGCGACGGCGGGCGCGTCACGCGGGCGGTCGTCACCGCCTGCGCCGCCCCCGCCGCCGTCGCCCCCGAGCAGCGCCGCCCCGGCGAGCGTGGCCGCCGCCACGCCGACGAGCGCCACCGCGGCCGACGTCGGCAACCGGCGTCGGCGTCGTGTGCCGGCGAGTTCCCCGACGCGCGCGGCGAGGCTCTCGGCGGTGTGCCGGAGGCGAGCCGCGTGATCCGGTTCCAGACAGTCCGCGACGAGCCTGCGCCAACCGTCGTGGAGCCCGGCGTCGAGGCGCAGCGGCGCGGTGCCGCGGGCGTAGGCCTGGGCGGCGAGCGAGCGCGCGCGGGCGGTGGCGCCGGGGAACGGATGGAGGCCGCCGGTGAGCACCTGGTGGGCGAGGACGCCGAACGCCCACACGTCGGCGGTCGGCCGCACCACCGCGCCGTCCACGCCGGTGCGCTGCGACCACCACTCGGGCGGCAGGTGGTCCAGCGTCCCGAGCGGCGGCAGATGGGCGTGGGTGCCGTCGAGTTCGGCGGCGAGCCCGAAGTCCGCGAGCCACACCTCGCCGTCCGAGCCCAGCAGCACGTTGGCGGGTTTGAGGTCGCCGTGCACCCAGCCGGCGCCGTGCATGTGGGCGAGTCCGACGGCCACGCCGCGCAGGATTCGCTCCGCGTGCGGGAGCGGGCCGCCCGGTGCGGCGGAGTCCAGCACCTGGCCCAGACTGGCCTCGGCGCGGTCCATGACCAGGGCGATCGCCCCGTCCAGCGCGGGATGCTCCGGGGCGTGGACGGTGCACACGGCGCGGGTCCGCACGAGGTGGGGATGGTCCGCTTCGGCGCTGAACCGCACCTCGCGCGCCACCAGTTCAGCCACCGTGGCCCGCTGGCCGGGGGCCAGGGACGTGGTGGGCAGCACTTTCACCGCCGCCGTCGCGCCGTCCGCGACCGCGCGGGCCTCGTACACGGTTCCCCAGCCGCCCGAGCCGATGACCGCGCCCAGTTCCCAGCCGTCGACGCGAAAGCCCGTCGGCAGGCGCGGTGTTGAAGGAGCGCCCTGCTCGGCGCCGGACGAGGTCACGCCGGGGCCCCCCGCCCGACGGACCGCCTGCGTGACGGCAGCAACCCCAGATGTTCTTCCCGCACCAGGCCGAAGCGCAACGCGAGGGAGGCGAGCCGGGCGCGTTTGACGCCGGTGCGGCCGCCGCCGTCCGCTCCGCTTTCGTCGCCGAGGTCCAGGCGCAGCTTCGTGAAGGCCAGGTAGTCGATGTGGTAGTTGACGGCGGAGCGGGTCAGATCGCGGCAGGCGTCCAGGGGGCGCAGCCGCTCGGCGATGTCGCCGGCGCCCGGCAGCGCGCTGCCCGACGGATCGCGCAGGCGTGGTTCGCACAGCGCCACCAGCACCAGGAAGTACTTGGCCGTCGTGTCCAACGCGTAGGGATGCACGGTCTGTTCACCGGAGCCGAGCGCGGACCGCTCGTCCAGGTAGGCGTGTTGCGGGGCGAACACCTTGAAGGCGGCCGAGCCCTTCAGCGCGGGCAGGACGACCCGGGAGAACTCGAAGGGCACCGGCGCGCCGAGCCGCCCCGGCGCGACCGTGAGGTACTCGCCGGCTCCCTCCAGGTTCTCGACGACGTACGCCGTGCGGGGGCTGAAGTTGGACACCCGCCAATAGTCCTCCGCGGCCTCCAGACGACCCGCCAGCCGGGAGATTCCCAGGTCCGGCAGGACGATGGCCACTCCCCCGCCGCCGGGCAGCCCGCGCCCGAACTCGGCCACGTCGCCCGGGCCCATGTGCAGCAGCTCGGGCCTGCCCGCGCCCACGGCGTCCGGCCCTGACGGACCGGGCGGCTGGACGATGATCGTTTCCATGCCTGAACTCCCCCGAAGTGAACGCCGGGATTGCAGGGGCGGTTCCGGCTGCCGCCGTCCCGGCGTGCGATGTGGCTGGATGCCGCGGCTTCCGACGAGGACGGATGGTCGGTCCGGCTGATCGGTGCGACACCGCGAGCATCACCGGTCGGAGCGTCCGCCGCAAGCTCCTGCGCCGGGTCGGGCGTCATGAGATCGTCCCAGCCCTGCTGACGTGCGGACGTGCAGGGGGGCTGGGACGTACGACCGTGCTGCGGGCGGCGGGCGATCCGGTCGGGCGAACCCGGCAGCCCCGGCGGTCCCCCGGCGGCGCGGCTCGGTCTGCTGGCCGGGCCGGACCGGTCCGGACGGACGGCGCCGTCACCGGCGTGGCCGGCGCCCGGTCAGGGAGACGGGGCCGGGCCCGCTGCCCCGGGCGCACCGGCGCGCAGTCCGTCCATGACGAGGTCGAGGAGCCGGGCGGCCCGCGGGCGCCAGTCGTCCGCGGGCGTCAGCTGCCACAGGCCTCCGATGGCCAGGATCAGGTCGTCGGGGGTCATGCCCGGCCGGATGGCGCCCACCGCGTCGTTGGCGCGCAGAAGGAGTTCGGCCGCGTCGGTGACGGGGGTGTTGGCCGGTTTGGCGGGACCGCCGGGCGTGCTGGTGGCGAGGCGGATCGCGTCCGCGAGGCCGGCCTTGGTCATGGCGAACTCGGCCAGCCGGTCCATCCAGGCGCGCAGGGCCTGGTCCGGCGGCAGCTGTTCGAGCAAGCGGGCCGCGCTGTCGGCGACCTGGCGCATCTCATGGCGGTAGATCTCCAGGACGAGGGCCTCCCGGTTGGGGAAGTTGCGGTAGAAGGTGCCCTGTCCGACGCCCGCCTTCCTGGCGATCGCGCTGAGCGGCGCGTCGGAGCGCAGCGTCAGCTCCGCCAGGGCGATTTCCAGGATGCGTTCGCGGTTGCGTTGTGCGTCCGAGCGCAGGGGCGCGTCCTTCTTGTACCGCACTCGGTTCTCCTCGGGGTGCGCCGGAAACCCACCCTTGCTAAGCGGACAGCTGTCCCCTACTTTTGCCGATAACGGACGGCTGTCCGGTTCGGCTCACCATAACCCCGGCCGGATGCGCGCGGGAGTGCGCGTTCACCGTCGACGCCGTCACTCGCACCCACCCCGCTCCCCCGCACGACGCACCTCGGCCGTCGCCAGGCACCGGCGACCGCCGCCCAGGTTTCCCGGAAGCGCGAAAGAAGCTCTCATGGCCTTACCGACGTCCAGCGTCATCACCTTGCACATCAACGGCGAGCGGCACACGCTGCCCGTCGACCACCGCACCACCCTGCTCGACGCACTGCGCGAGCGGCTCGACCTCACCGGCGCCAAGAAGGGCTGCGACCAGGGGCAGTGCGGAGCCTGCACCGTCCTGGTCGACGGCCGCAGGACCCTGGCCTGTCTCCAGCTGGCGGTCGCGGCCCAAGGGCGGGAGATCACCACCATCGAGGGCGTGGCGGACGGCGACCTGCTGCACCCGGTGCAGCAGGCGTTCCTCGACCTCGACGGCTACCAGTGCGGCTACTGCACACCGGGACAGATCTGCTCGGCGATCGGCGTGCTCGCCGAGCACGCCGCCGGCTGGCCCAGCGCAGCCACGGCCGACGTACGCCCCGCGGCCGGACCGCCGGCCCTGACCGCGGACGAGATCCGTGAGCGCATGAGCGGCAACCTGTGCCGTTGCGCCGCCTACACCTCGATCGTCGAGGCCGTCAGCAGGGCCTCGGAATCCGGGGCCGCGCCGCGCACGGGAGCCACGAAGCAAGCGAAGGAGTCGGCGGCATGAGGGAGTTCGGCTATCGCAAGGCCCCCGACGTCGCGGGCGCCGTCGCGCTGCTCGACGCCGACCCGGACGCCCGCTACCTCGCCGGCGGCACCAATCTGGTCGACCTGATGAAGACGGGCGTCGAACGCCCCGGACAGCTGGTCGACGTACGCGGTCTGCCGCTGGACGGTGTGGAGCCGACCCCGGACGGCGGCGTGCGCATCGGCGCCACCGTCACCAACAGCGACCTCGCCGCCCATCCCCTGATCCGCACCCGCTACCCCGCTCTGGCGCAGGCCGTGCTCGCCGGAGCCTCGGGCCAGCTGCGGAACATGGCCACCGTCGGCGGCAATCTCCTCCAGCGCACCCGCTGCGCCTACTTCGCCGACACCACCGGCCCCTGCAACAAGCGGGTCCCCGGCAGCGGCTGCCCTGCCCGCCTGGGCGAGAACCGCAACCACGCCGTCCTCGGCGCCTCCGCGCACTGCGTGGCCGTGCATCCGTCGGACATGGCCGTCGCGTTGGCGGCTCTCGACGGCGTGGTGCACTACGAGACCGCCCAGGGCCCGGGCGAACTGCCCCTCGGCTGGTTCTATCTCCCGGTCGGCGACACCCCGCACGTCGAGACGGCCCTGCCGGCGGGGGCCCTGATCACCGGCGTCACCCTGCCGGCCGCTCCGGTCGCCGCCCGCTCCCGGTACCGGAAGGTCCGCGAACGCGCCTCCTACGCCTTCGCGATCGGCTCGGTCGCCGCCGCGCTCGATGTGCGCGACGGTGTCGTGCGCGAGGTGCGCCTGGCGTTCGGGGCCGTCGCCTCCCGGCCGTGGCGGGCCCGCGCCGCGGAGCGGACCCTCACCGGGGCGCCCGCCGACGCCGGGTCGTTCGCGGCCGCCGCGGACGCCGAACTGGCAGCGGCCCGGCCCCTGACGCACAACGGATTCAAGGTGACCTTGATGCGCAACCTGACCGTGGCCGTACTGAGCGAACTCGCCGAGGAGGCCGCCCGATGACGACGACCGAGGCGCCCCTCGCCCCCGTCCGCGCCGTCGGCACATCTCACGTCCGCGTGGAGGGGCGGGACAAGGTCACCGGTGCGGCCCGGTACGCCGGTGAGGTCCCGTTCGCCGGACTCGCCTACGGCTGGCTGGTGTTGTCCACCGTGGCGCGTGGCCGGATCCGGTCCGTCGAGGCGGACGCCGTCCTCGCCATGCCGGGCGTCCTCGCCGTGCTGGACCATCGCAACGCCCTGCCGCTGAAGACGGACTACATCGGCCTGCTGGGCACCGGCCCGGATCCGACCTGCGCCGTCTTCCAGAACGACGAGGTGCCGCATCGGGGCTGGCCGGTGGCGCTGGTGGTCGCCGAGACCTCCGAGCAGGCACGCGAAGCCGCCGAGGCCCTCGTCGTCCACTACGAACAGGCGCCGCACGACGTCGCGTTCACCAGCGATCACCCCGACGCCCATCCGTCCGACGGCCATATGCCCGCCGTGACGGAGAAGGGCGACCTGGAGGCCGAACTCGCCGCGTCCGCCGTCGTCGTGGACGCCACGTACACGACTCCGGAAGAGCACCACCACCCCATGGAGCCGCACGCGGCCACCGCCCGCTGGGAGGCCGACCGGCTCGAGGTGGTGGACTCCAACCAGGGCGCGACCTGGGTCGTCGCCGAACTCGCGAACCTCTTCGCCCTCGATCCCGCGTCGGTGCGGGTGCGTTCGGAGCACGTCGGCGGCGGCTTCGGCAGCAAGGGCGTCCGCGCCCACCAGGTCGCCGCCGTGATGGCGTCCAGGATCGTCGGACGTCCGGTGCGGGTCGTCCTGACCCGTCGTCAGATGTTCACGCTGGCCGGCCATCGCAGCCCCACCATCCAGCGGGTCAGGCTCGGGGCCGACGCCGACGGGCGGCTGCGCGCCCTGGAGCACCGCTCGCTCAGCCGCACCTCCACGGTGTACGAGTTCGTCGAGCCGAGCGCCGGAGTGGCCCGGGTGATGTACGACGCCGACGCCCACCGCACGGAGAACCGGGTCGTGCCGCTCCACGTTCCGAGCCCCACCTGGATGCGCGCTCCGGGTGAGGCGCCGGGGTCCTTCGCGCTGGAGGCCGCGCTCGACGAGCTCGCCCACGCGTGCGGCGTCGACCCGGTCGAGCTCCGCCTGCGCAACGACCCGGACCACGGGCCGGTCTCCGGTCTGCCCTTCGCCGGCCGCAATCTGCGCGCCTGCTTCGAGGAAGGCGTCCGCCGCTTCGGCTGGGACCGGCGCGATCCGCGGCCCGGGGTGCGGCGCGAGGGTCGCTGGCTGTTGGGCACCGGCGCCGCGGCGGCCTCCTTCGGCGCCGGCGCCGCCCCGTCCACGGCCTCGATCACCGCCGAGGCCGACGGCCGGTTCACGGTACGGATCGCGGCGGCGGACATCGGCACCGGCGCGCGGACCGCCCTCACCCTGGTCGCCGCGGACGCCCTGGAGGTCCCCCCGGAGCGCGTACAGGTGCGCATCGGCGACAGCGCGTTCGGGCCCGCGATGATCGCGGGCGGTTCCATGGGCACCCGGTCCTGGTCCTGGGCGATCATGGCCGCCGCGGGCGAACTGCGCGACCGGCTCGTGCCGGGCGCGGCGATCCCGGCCGAGGGTGTCACCGTGCGCTCCGACACCACCGAGGCGATCGCCGCGCTCGCCCGCAAGGAACGGCACTCCTTCGGCGCGCAGTTCGCCGAGGTCGCCGTCGACACCGCCACGGGCGAGGTGCGGGTACGGCGCATGCTCGGCGTGTTCGCGGCGGGGCGCATCGTCAACCCCCTCACGGCGCGAGGCCAGTTCACCGGCGGCATGATCTGGGGCATCTCCATGGCCCTGCACGAGGAAGCCGCGCGCGACGCGGCCTCCGGCGGGCCGGTCGGGGCGGATCTCGCGGGCTATCACGTGGCGACGCACGCCGACGTCCCGCACGTCGAGGCGCACTGGGTGGCGGACGAGGACCCGGAGGACCCGGTCGGCATCAAGGGCATCGGCGAGATCGGCATCGTCGGGGCCGCCGCCGCCGTCGCCAACGCCGTGTGGCACGCGACCGGTGTGCGCCACCGCAGCCTGCCCATCCGTCCCGACCGCGTCCTGACGGGCGGTCGCGATGCTTGACCTCGCACCGCAGCTGGGCGACTGGCTGGCCGAGGGCCGCAGGGCCGCCGTCGCGACCGTCGTGTCCGTCGGCGGCAGCGCGCCCCGCGGGCCGGGCGCCGCCCTCGCGGTCGACGAGGAGGGAACCGTGATCGGGTCGGTGTCCGGCGGGTGCGTGGAGGGGTCGGTCTACGACCTGTGCGGGCAGGCGATGGAGACGGGCGCCAGCGCGCTGGAACGCTTCGGCTACAGCGACGAGGACGCCTTCGCCGTGGGTCTCACGTGCGGCGGCGTCCTCGACGTCCTGATCACCCCGGTCACGGCGGAGGGCCCGTTCGGCACGCTGCTGCGCTCGGCCCTGAGCGCTTCGGCACGGGGCGAGCCGGTCGCCCTCGTCAGGGTCGTCCGCGGCCCCGGGGCGCTTCTCGGCGCCGCACTGCTCGTCCACGCCGACGGCTCCCGCGAGGGCACGCTCGGCGGGCACGAGGACCTCGACCGCACCGCCGCGCTAGAGGCGTCGGCCGCGCTGGACACGGGTCGCACCGGCACGGTCGAGGTGTCGCAGGACGGATCGCACTGCCCCGGCGGCCTCACCCTGCTCGTCGAGCCGAGCGTGCCGCCGCCCCGGATGATCGTGTTCGGCGCCGTCGACTTCGCGGCGGCCCTGGTCCGGGCCGGCAAGTTCCTCGGCTACCACGTCACCGTGTGCGACGCGCGGCCCGTCTTCACCACCGCGGAGCGCTTCCCCGAGGCCGACGAGGTCGTCGTGGACTGGCCGCACCGCTATCTGCGAAGCACCCGGACGGACCCGCGCACCGTGGTGTGCGTGCTCACCCACGACGCCAAGTTCGACGTCCCGCTGCTGGAGGTCGCGCTGCGGTTGCCGGTGTCGTTCGTCGGCGCGATGGGGTCCCAGCGCACCCACGCCGACCGGGACCGGCGGCTGCGCGACATCGGCCTGCGGGAGCACGAGCTGGCCCGGCTGAGGTCGCCCATCGGCCTGGACCTCGGCGGGCGGACGCCCGAGGAGACCGCGCTGTCGATCGTGGCGGAGATCGTCGCCGCCCGTCGGGGCGGGACGGGCCTGCCGTTGACCGGCAGGGACCGGCCGATCCACCAACGCCACTCCGCCTGAGCTGCTCGACGAGACGAAACGGACGCTGCCCGGCGGCCGATCAGGCGGCGCCGATCACTCGATGTACCCGGTGCCGGGGTCCACCTGCGAGAGGAACTCCCGCACGGCCTCCTCGAGTTGCTCCCTGCTGGAGCGCACCGCAGGGTGGGTGCTGAACCCGAACCCGTAGCGGGGATCGGGCCCGGTCAGCCAGACGAAGTCATAGACGCCCGGCTCGCCCTCCGGCTGGCTCACCTCGAAGACCTCGCCGTCGACCGACATCCGCCACGGCTGGTTCGTCGACATCACGACCCGCTTCCTTCCCTCGGAGACGAGAGCGCACCCGGCCCACCGGCCCACGTGCGCGAACAACGGCCACGCGCAGCGCACGGCGCCGCTGCCGACGGCGCTCCCCGCTGCGCCGCTGCACCCGTATTCGCCGCAGCGCGAGCCCGGGGCAGGCGCGCACGTACTCAACTCCATTCTGAGTAGGCCTTGTTCGGGCAGCAAGGGTTCGCCAGGGCGGCGAACCGTCCTCCTCCTGTCCGTCGCCCTCGTCGGCCAGCGCCGCCTCGACCGTGTCGGGCCGTCCGGACGGCGGGGCGCCGGACCGCTCGGTGCGGGGTTTCGACCTCAGCGGCGGTCGGAGGGGCGCCGCAGGATTCGGCGCGCTCCGCCGGAGCGCAGCCACGCCCCGGCGGCGATCACGGTCGCCGCGCTGCCGTAGGCCCATGCCTGGAGCGGGAAGCCGGGCAGGAGGCGGCCGCCGACGTAGAGGGCCGTGCCGGCGAGGGTGACGGCGAGCCACTCCCAGCGTCCGTCCATGGCCACGAGGGCGACCACGAGGAGGGAGTACCAGGGATAGCTCGGCGAGATGAGGATCAGGGCGGTGCCGGTGACCAGGAGCGCGCCGCGCCAGGGGCGGTCCGGGTCCCCCCGCCACCACACGTACAGGGCGGTCAGGGTGAGCAGCAGCGCCGCCGCCACGCCCGCGGCCGCGTCGGGCAGCAGTAGCCTCAGCAGCGCGAACCGGCGTACGTGGCCCGGTTCGTAGCCCTCCTCGTGGAGGTAGCCGGGGAGGTAGCCGAGGACGCCCGCGCCGGAGGCCACGACGTAGGGCAGGTAGGTGAGCGCCACCGCGGCGACGGCCGCCGCGACGACCCGGAGGACGCGCGTGGGGCTGCGCTGACCGGACAGCGCGCCGGGCAGGACGAGGACGGGCAGCAGCTTGACGGCGATCGCCGCGCCGAGCAGCGCGCCCCGGCGGGTTCCGGCGCTGGCGGCGCCGAGGGCGAGGACGACGAACAGCACGCCCAGGGCGTCGACATGGGCGTTGTCGACCGCTTCCAGGGCGACGGCTGGGCACCATGCCCACAGCGCGGCCCGGGCCGGGGCCCGCTGCGGATCGCCGCGGCGGCGCAGCACGGCCAGCAGGGCGAGGGTCGTGCCGAAGGCCAGGACCGCGCCGCCGACCTGCAGCGGCTTGTGACGGCTGTCCGGAGGGGACAAGGCGTGCACGGCGAAGAACCAGCCCTCGGCGACGGGCGGGTAGATGGTGGGGACGGTGGGCCGGTTGATGCGGACGCAGAGGCCCTCGGCCGTGTGCGTGAGTCCCCACCCCTGGCAGGCGGGCCGGGCGGGGAACAGCCAGCCGTCGCGCAGCGGGGCGAGTTCCGGTGCGGCCGGCGGATGGGCGTAGGGCGAGATCCCGGCGGCCTGGACCCGGCCGTCCCAGGCGTAGCGGTACATGTCGTTGCTGGTGCGGGGCTGCGCGGTCAGTCCGGCCACGGCCACCGCGGCCGCCCCGGCGAGGACGAGGACGGTCGCGGCTCGGGCCGGGACCTTGCGCACGGTCCACACGGCGGCGGCGAACAACGTCCAGGCGAGGGCGTATCCGCCGAGCAGACGGCCCGGGGCGCTGTGGTCGTCGCCTTGGTGGAGGGTGACCGTGATGACGGCGCAGACGGCGACGAGCAGGAGCGCGGTCACCGCGACGCGGGTCCGGGCTCCCCGGGGGGTCGGCGGCGCGGCGGGGTCCGGGGACGTCGGCGGGGCTTGGCGGTCGGGATCCCGCAGGCGTGGGCTGACGGTCGTCATGGGCGGTTCGGTCCTTGGCGGCGCAGGGGGTGCACGGCCTCGGCGGCGGCCGGGCGGTGGAGTTCGAGGAAGACGCGGTCGGCGGCGGTCCACCGGCCGGTGAGGATCCAGCCGGTGGCGTCGGCGGCGTGCAGCAGCGCGGTGGCGCCGACCCGGGCCCAGGGGAAGGGGCGTCCGTGGCGGCCGTCGGCGTCCTCGACACGGACGATGAGGCGTTCGTCCACGTCGTGCCGCGCCGCTTCGACCAGAAGGCGCCCGCCGGGGCGGAGCAGTTCGCGCAGCCGGGTCAGCAGCACGGCCGGGTCGCCGCCGATGCCGACGTTGCCGTCCATCAACAGCACCGTGCCCCAGCGGCCCTCCCTGGGCAGCCGCTCGAAGACGGACCGCCGCAGGGCGGCGCCGCCCTGTCGCCGGGTACGGGCGACGGCGGCGGGGCTGACGTCCACGCCGAGCGCGGTCATGCCCCGGGCGGCCAGGGCGGCGACCAGCCGTCCCGGACCGCAGCCCACGTCCAGGACGGGTCCCGTGCAGCGGTGCAGCACGTCGGTGTCGGCGGCGTCTGGCGCGGCGCAGAAGCGCTCGACGTCCAGGGCCAGCAGATCGGTCGCCGCGGCTGGGGACGCCGTCATGCGGCGCAGGTACAGCGGGCCCCGGCCGCGCCGCACCGCCCGCGCGTAGGGGTCGTCGGTCCAGGGCTCCCCCGGCTCGGCGGACGGGATTCGGTCGACGCGTTGCCCTCCCGCGGGGGGCCGGGAGGGCAGGGTGACGCGGGGGTGGTCGCCGGTGGGCGGTGTCCGCTCGCCCGTCTCGGTGCGGGCAGCGACGGCCGTGCGCGCGTTCTGCGCGACGCCGCTCAACGGACGGCCTGCGCGAGCGAGGCCATGGCGGCGGCGAAGCGGGACCGGGGCGGGCAGCAGGCGGCCACCGAGGCGGCGTCGGCTGCGGTGTCCACGTCGCGCAGCGTCGGCAGCCGCCCCACGCTCAGCCCGGCGTCGAGGAGTCTGCGGTGCTGGACGGCTCCGGTGCGGTCGGTGGACATCGCCACGCCCCGCACGAGAGCTCCGGCGCGGGCCGGTTCGGCGAAGCCCAGGGCCCAGAATCCGCCGTCGGCGGCGGGTCCGAGCCAGGCGTCGTGCCCGTCGCGGCCGACCTCGGCGAACAGGTCCGGGGTGAGCTGCGGGGTGTCCATGCCGACCAGCAGAGCCGGTCCCTCGTCACAGCGTTCGAAGGCGGCGGCGATGCGCTCGTCGAGGCCGCCGGGCCCCTGGGGGACGACCTCGTAACCGGAGGGCAGCCAGCGGCCGGGGGTCCCGTCGAGGACGAGCATCCGACGCCGGGCGGGGGCCCGGAGCAGGACCTGCAGCGTGTCGGTCAGGGCGGCCTCGGCCAGGGCGGCGGCCTCCTGCGGCGTGTAGGGCGGGGTCAGGCGGGTCTTGACCCGGCCGGGCGCCGGCTCCTTCGCGATGACCAGCAGGGCGGGCGACCCGGCGGTCGCGGGGCGGGCGTTCATCGGACGCCTCCCATGACACCCGCGCCGGGGGCCGCCGCGGCGGCCGGCGGCTCGGCGAGGACGGCGCGCATGTCGCGCACGGCCTGATAGGCGCCGCGCCAGGTGCCGGTGACCTTGGATCGGCCCGTGCGCGGACGGTAGGGCACGTCGGTCTCCGTCACCCGCCAGTCGGCGTCGGCGGCGTGGACCACCATCTGCAGCGGGTAGCCGGAGCGCCGGTCGGTCAGCCGCAGGTCCAGCAGCGCCTCCCGGCGGGCGGCGCGCATGGGGCCGAGGTCGTGCAGGCGCAGGCCGGTGCGGCGGCGGACGAGGCGGGCCAGTTCGAGGTTGGCCAGCCGGGCGTGCAGGGGCCAGGCGCGCAGGGCGGTGGGCCGGCGTCGGCCCAGGACCAGATCCGCGTCGCCGGCCAGGACGGGGCCGGCGACGGCCGGCAGCAGTGCGGGGTCGAGGGAGGCGTCGCAGTCGCAGAAGCAGACCACGTCGGCCGTCGCCGCGGTGAGGCCCGCGTGGCAGGCGGCCCCGAAGCCGCGCCGGGGCTCGTGGACCACGTGAGCGCCCAGGCCGCGGGCGATGTCGGGGGAACCGTCGGTGGAGCCGTTGTCGACGACGATCGCGCGCCAGCCGGACGGGATCCGCGCCAGTACCCACGGCAGGGCCTCGGCCTCGTCGAGGCAGGGCAGCACGACGTCCACGGAAGGGGAGGATGTCTTGATCACGTCACTCACTGTACGGATGCAAAAGCGACATAAGGGATTTCGTGTTCTTACGGAACGCTGACGTCGCCCGCCCCGTCCGTCGGCGGCGGGATCCTGGTGTGAGACTCGGTGCTGTGAAACGCGTACTCGTCGTCGACGACGACCCCACCGTCTCCGAGGTCGTCGCGGGATACCTCGACCGGGCGGGCTTCGCCGTGGACGTGGCCGCCGACGGCCCCACCGCCGTCGCCCAGGCCGCCCGCCGCACACCCGACCTGGTCGTGCTGGACCTGATGCTGCCCGGCATGGACGGCCTGGAGGTCTGCCGCCGCATCCGCGCGACCGCACCCCTCCCGGTGATCATGCTGACCGCCCGCGGCGACGAGGAGGACCGCATCCTCGGCCTGGAGGTCGGCGCGGACGACTACGTCACCAAGCCCTTCAGCCCCAGGGAGCTGGTGTTGCGGGTGGAGTCCGTGCTGCGCAGGTCCGGCGCGTCCGTCGCCGCCCGCGCCGGTACGGCCGAGCCGTGGCTGCGCTCCGGACCGCTCGCCCTGGACCCGACCGCCCGGCGCGCCACCCGTGACGGCGTCGAACTGGCCCTCACCATCCGGGAGTTCGATCTGCTGGAGTTCTTCATCCGGCACCCCGGCCGGGCGACGAGCCGTGAGCAGTTGATGCAGCGGGTCTGGGGCTGGGAGTTCGGCGATCTGTCGACCGTCACCGTGCATGTGCGGCGACTGCGCGAGAAGGTCGAGGACGACCCGGCCCGCCCGCGGCTCATCAGCACGGTCTGGGGCGTCGGCTACCGCTTCGACCCCCCGGCACTCCAGGAAGGCGAGGTCGGCGATGGTCGGTGACACGCTCCTCATAGCGCTCTACGCGGCGATCGGCGCGGCGGCCGCCGGCCTGGCGGGCGCGGTGGCCCTGCGGGCGCTGCGCCACCGCTCCGTGTCCGTGTCCCTGGCCGTGGTCGCCGCCGTCACCGTGGCGGCGATGCTCGCCGGGACCATGCTGGTGTCCCGCGCGATGTTCCTCTCCGACCACGACCTGTGGGTGGTGACGATGGTGTGCTCGATGGCCGCGGTCGTCTCGCTCGTCGTGGCGCTGCTCCTGGGCCGCAGTGTCGTCCGGGGCAGCAGGGAACTGGCCGAGGCCACCCGGGCCCTCGGCGAGGACGGCAGCTTCGTCCCGCCCGCCGCCGCGCCCACCGCCGAACTCGCGCAGCTGAGCCGCCAGTTGGCGGCCACCAGCAGCAAGCTCGCCGCCTCCCGCGAACGAGAACGGACCCTCGAGGCCTCCCGCCGCGAACTGGTCGCCTGGATCTCGCACGACCTGCGCACCCCGCTGGCCGGTCTGCAGGCGATGACCGAGGCCCTGGAGGACGGCATGGTCGACGACCCCCGCGTCTACCTCACCCGCATCCGCGCGGAGGTCGGCCGCATGAGCGGCATGGTCGGCGACCTGTTCGAACTCTCCCGCATCCAGGCCGGGGTGCTCGCCCTATCGCCGACCCGGATGTCCGTCTACGACCTCGTCGGCGACGCCATCGCCGGAGTCGACGCCCTGGCCAGGGAACACGGGGTGCGGCTCGTGGGCCATGGCGTCGACGCCGTGCCGGTCGAGGTCGACGGGCGTGAGATGTCCCGTGTCCTGGCCAACCTGCTCGTCAACGCGATCCGCCGCACGCCCGCCGACGGCACGGTCGCCGTCTCGGCGCACCGTGAGGCCGACCGCGTCGTGCTCTCGGTGACCGACGGTTGCGGCGGGATCGCCCCCGAGGACCTGCCCCGCGTCTTCGACACCGGCTGGCGCGGCACCGACGCCCGGACGCCGCCGGCCGGGGCGGGACTCGGGCTGGCCATCGTGCGCGGCATCGTGGAGGCGCACCAGGGACGCGCGGCGGTGTGCAACGTGCCGGGCGGCTGCCGCTTCGAGGTGCACCTGCCGGCGGTGGTCTGAGGACGACGACCAGGAGGCAGAGCCTCGA
>NZ_JBHVYK010000003.1:0-92477 GCF_042880855.1 Streptomyces sp. NPDC058291 | reverse complement strand
CGGCGGTCCGGGGACGACGGGGAACGGGGCCCAGCGGCGGTCCGAGGACGACGACCAGGAGGCAGAGCCTCGACGGCGGTCCGGGGACGACGGGGAACGGGGCCCAGCGGCGGTCCGAGGACGACGACGGGGAAGCAGGGCCGCCCGAGGACGACTGCTGGCCGGCGCTGCCGTCGTCATGGCGCGGCCGAACGGTCTCACCCGGCCCGCAGCGGCGCCGACGCGAACTCCGTCATCCCTTCCGCGAAAAGAACCTGCGGCTTCCAGCCCGCCTCGTCGCGCAAGCGTTGGGAGGAGGCGGTGATGTGGCGGACGTCGCCGAGCCGGTACTCCCCCGTGACGACCGGCGCCGGTCCGCCGTAGGCCGCGGCCAGCGCGCCGGCCATCTCCCCCACCGTGTGCGGGTGTCCGCTTCCGACGTTGTAGGCCCGCAGGCCGCCGTCCGGGAGACCGTCCAGGCCGTCCAGCGCCGCGAGATTGGCGCCGGCGACGTCCCGGACGTGCACGAAGTCGCGGCGCTGGCCGCCGTCCTCGAAGACGCGCGGGGCCTCGCCGCGCGAGAGCGCGGAGCGGAACAGCGAGGCGACGCCCGCGTAGGGGGTGTCCCTGGGCATCCCCGGCCCGTACACGTTGTGGTAGCGCAGGGCGGCGACCCGTCCCCCGGTCGCCCGCGCCCAGGCGGCGGCCAGATGCTCCTGGGCCAGCTTGGTGGCCGCGTACACGTTGCGCGGGTCCGCGGGGGCGTCCTCGCCGACCAGACCGGCGGCCAGCGGCTTCCCGCAGGCCGGGCACAGGGGCTCGAAGCGTCCGGCTTCGAGGTCCGCCACCCCGCGCGGTCCGGGCCGTACGACGCCGTGCCGGGAGCACTCGTACCGTCCCTCGCCGTAGACGACCATCGAACTCGCCGACACCAGGCGGCGCACGCCCGCGGCGGCCATCCCGGCCAGCAGCACGGCGGTGCCGAGGTCGTTGCAGCCCACGTAGCGCGGGGCGTCGGCGAAGTCCTTGCCCAGTCCGACCATCGCGGCCTGGTGGCAGACGGCGTCCACCCTCCGCAGGGCGTCGGCGACCGCCTCCTTGTCGCGGACGTCGGCGTGCCGCCAGTCCACGCCGTCGGGGATCTCGGGCGCCGTGCGGTGCGCGGCGGGCAACAGCGCGTCGAGGACGCGCACCTCGTGCCCGGCGCCGACGAGTGCGGTGACGATGTGCGAGCCGATGAAGCCCGCACCTCCAGTGACCAGGATCAACATGTCACCGACCGTAGAGGCCTCCGCCCGGGCGTGGGCCGTTCGGCCCGCCGACGTCAGAGGTTCGTAAGCCTTTCCGGCGCCTGCGGCGCCCGCACCCGCACCCGCTCGGCCGGCCCGGACGCCGCCGCCGCCGTCAGCAGCGCGAAGGCCACGGAGAAGCCCAGCATGGTGAACACGCCCCTGGGCCAGAAGATGTGGCTGTCGGCGAACGACCAGCAGGCGGCGGACAGGACGACCGCGCCCGGCAGGGTCCGCACTCCGTGCCGCCGCCACAGCACCGCGCAGCAGGCCAGCGAGGCCACGGCCAGCCCGTACACGCCGGTCCGTCCCAACGCGTCGCCGGTGGCGAAGAGCCGCCCGGCCACTCCGTGGAAGCCGTGCTCGACCACCGTCCCGGCGGAGATGCCCGCCACCGCGTCCAGGCCGGAGTAATAGGCGGCGAAGCAGGCGCATCCGGCCCAGGCGAGCACGGTCAGGGCCCCCTCCGCGCCCCGGCGCGGCCGTCCCCACAACGGGACCAGCAGACCCAGGACGAGGAGCGGGAAGACGGGCAGCAAGGCGATGTGCAGCCCGGCCCAGTCACCCGCCGTCGCCGCCGTCAGATGCCGGGGGTGCACCAGGCCCGCGGCGGCCAGCAGCAACGGCGGCGCGGTCACCAGCACCATGACGCGCGGAGTACGCAGAGATCGCATCCGCCCACGCTAGGCGGCCCGACGGCCCACCGCCCGCAGGTCGCCCCCACCCGTAAGACAGCCGTAAGACGCCCGTGCAGAAGACCTGTCGAACACCCGTGGAGCGCCACGGTCACCGGGCGCAGACAGCCGGTCCCGCCCGCCACCGCGCGTCGCCGGTCAGGGCCGTCGGCGCTTGCGGGCGAACTCCCGCACGGCCGTCCAGAGCACGGCCACCGTGGCCACGGCCACCAGGGAGATCAGCCAGTTGCGCGGGTAGTCCAACGGCAGCACCGACGAGTTGGCGGTCCTGCCCGGCCGCAGCAGCACGGGCAGCGCCACCGCGGTCAGCGCGCCCGCGACGAGAAGGGCCCCGCGCACCGGGCCGCGCCTGCCGCCCCGCACCAGAGCCAGTCCGACCAGCAGCACCACCGGAGCGACCACCACGTCGTGCAGGAGAACCGCCCCTCCCAGCCAGACGAGCACGCCGGCCGGGTCACGGACGTCCGTCAGCAGGAACGCTCCCATGCTCATGAGCGCCACACCGGCCGCCCCCACCAGGACGCGCAGCGCCTTCACGCCGCCACCTCCAGTCGGCCCACCCATTTGGTCTGCAGCACGCCCGGCCGATCGGGGGCGATGAGCCGCACCGGATATCCGTGGTCGGGGTCGAGTTCCTCGCCGTTCAGCCGCAGGGCGAGCAGGGTCAGCGGGTCCCGGGCGTGCTCGTGCCCCAGCTCCGACACCCGGTAACCGCCCTTCAGCTGCAAGGACACCACCCGCACCCGCGCATGGGCCGGCGCCCCCGCACGCTCCAGCAGATCCGCGACGCGCACCCCGCTCCAGCACGCCGACTTGCTCCAGCCCTCCACGCAGGCGATCGGCAACTCGGCCTCGTGCTGCGGCAGAGCGCGCAGTTCGTCCAGCGTGAGGGTGAAGGGCCGCGGACCGGCGACCACCAGGCGGTACTCCTCGTCGGCGACCCGGCCGACACCGGCCGCCGCGGCGGTCCGGTTCACCGGCAGTCCCTGCGGCCCCCTGTCCGGATCACGCGGCGCGAACAGCAGGAAGTCCTTCAGCGGGGTGAACGACTGGCCCACGGTGGTGAGCGTGACCGCCCCGACCGCCGCACCCACGGAGGCCAGCAGCGAGCGCCGGTCCGGCCCCTCCTGCGCGGGCAGGGCGAGCGTCCCGGGCGACCGGCGAGTCCAGTGCGCCCTGATCTGCGGCGCCTTGACGGCCAGATGCAGCACCAGCGCGCCGACGACGAGCCAGGCCACCGCGTAGTGCACGGGCACGAACGAGAAGGGCCACGGATACCACTGGGCCGTGTTCAGCAGCCCGGTCGCCAACTCGAAAACGGCGCCGGCGACCAGTACCGCCACCGACAGCCGCTCCATGGCGTGCGTGACCGATCTCAACGGCGGCCAAGCGAACAGGCGCGGGTAGACCGTCCACAGCTTGGCCGGCAGCAGGGGGATCGCCGCGATGCCGGAGGCGACGTGGAGACCCTGCGTGAACCGGTAGCCCCAGACCGGGCGGCTCGGCAGGTCGTCGGCCAGCCAGTCGGGGGGATGCTGGAGGTAGTGACTGATCAGCCCGGTGACGAAGCACACCGCGAACGCCGCCCCCAGCCACCGGCCGATCGAGGTCGCCGTGCGGGGATCGTGCAACCGGGATGGGAAGACCGGCGGAGAGACGCGCAGTTTCATGTCCCCATCCCACCTGCGCGCGTGGCGGTCCGGAACCATGAAACCCTTACGGAACAGGGACGTTCCGTCGGTCCGGGGCCGGGCCCCGCTCCGGTGGCGGGAGTGCGCGGCGACCCGGCGCGTCGCGTCAGCCCGCCGGTCGCCGCCGCCTCGCCGACAGCGGGGCGCGCCGACGAGGGCGTGGCGCGGACCGCAGGCCCGGGCGGGCGAGCGCCCGGGTCTCATGCGGTCAGCGGGAGGGGTCGGGCGGAAGGACTCCGGGGACGGTGCCGTCGGCCGCGGCTGCGTCGGCGAGGGCCGCCGCGGCGGCTTCCGCGGCCTGGGCGGTGTCGCTGGCGGTCTGGTCGGCCATGTCGTCCGACGGTTTGTCGCGGGTGGCCGGCGAGCGGGGCAGCACCTCGCTGAAGGCCTGGGTGACGCCCTGGAGCGCGGAGGTCATCTCGCTCGGGATCACCCAGAAGGTGCTTCCCGGGCCCTGCGCGAGTTGGGGCAGCATCTGCAGGTACTGGTAGGCGAGCAGTTTGGGGTCGGGATCGTTGCGGTGCACGGCCTGGAACACCTCGTCGATGGCCCGTGACTGGCCCTCGGCCTGGAGGATCGCGGCGGTTCGGTTGCCCTCCGCACGCAGCACCGCGGCCTGCTTGTCGCCTTCGGCGGTGAGGATCTGCGACTGGCGCTGCCCTTCGGCCCCGAGGATCGCGGCGCGCTTGTCCCGCTCGGCCCGCATCTGCTTCTGCATCGCGTCCTTGATGGTCTGCGGAGGGTCGATGGCCTTGATCTCCACCCGGTTGACCCTCAGCCCCCACTTGCCGGTGGCCTCGTCCAGCACACCGCGCAGCTGGCTGTTGATGGTGTCCCGCGAGGTGAGGGTCTTCTCCAGATCCATGGATCCCACGACGTTGCGCAAGGTGGTGACGGTGAGCTGTTCCACCGCCTGCAGGAAGTTGGCGATCTCGTAGAAGGCCGCTCGTGGATCGGTGACCTGGAAGTACAGGACCGTGTCGATCTCGACGACCAGGTTGTCCTCCGTGATGACCGGCTGCGGCTTGAAGGAGACCACCTGTTCCCGCAGGTCGATCACGGGACGGACCCGGTCGACGAACGGGATGACCAGGTTGAGGCCGGGATTCAGGGTCCGGAGGTAGCGGCCGAGCCGCTCGACATTGCGCGCCCGCGCCTGAGGGACGATGCGCACGGCGCGCACCACGGTGAGGACCGCGAGAAGCGCGACGATCAGGCCGACGATGAGGAACGCCGAGGTTTCCATGTCTTCAGTCCCGGGGGTAGACGATCGCGGTGGCACCACGGATCTCCATGACGTCGACGGTCGCGCCCGAGGGGATCACCTGCGTCTCGTCGTAGGCGCGGGCCGTCCACACCTCGCCGTCGATGTCGACCCTCCCGCCCCGGCCCGTCACCTCGGCCACGACGTAGGCGGCCTTGCCGATCAGGGCGTCGACACCGAATCGCGCCGCTTGGGGCCGGCGCATGCGGCGCATCGCGACGGGACGCAGGAACAACACCGTGACGGCGGCTGCGGCGGTGAACGTCAAGAACTGCAGCGGCAGCGGCAGCCCGACGGCGGCAGCCCCCGCCGTGACCGACGCGGCCGCGCTCAGCATGCCGAGCGCGGCGGTCAGGGTGAGGACCTCCCCCAAGGCGGACACGGCGGCGATGATCAACCAGATCAGCCATGGATCCATTGCGTGCCCCTTTGACCGATGCGGGGTGCGGCAGGGCGTTACTCACTCCCTCCCTCCATTGGACCCCCACACGGCACGCCGCGGTACCCCTGAGCGCGGGCCGTTGCGCCCGGCGCGTCCGGCGAGCCGCCCGGGTCCGGGGCAGCGACGGATGCCGGCGACGGGGCGCCGCTCACCCGCCTTCACACGAAGGGCGTCGCTCGGCGCGGTCCGGAGCGTCGCCCGTCGGCGCGGCCCGGCTGAGCGGATCGTCGACGAGGCCGCCGACGCGGCGCACTTCGTCGAAGGGGTCCGCGGCGATCTCGTCCGCCGCGGAGACGAGATCCCCCAACGCCGGAACGAGTGCGGCACAGCCGGCATTCCTTTCGTCCGCCGCTCCGCCGTTCGGTGACGATCGTGCCACCGGGCGGCACGGTTGTGCGGGCCGTTCAGGAGGATCGTGCGGCGGCCAGTGCGTTGTCCAGAGCGACGCGGACCTCGTCGGAGAGCCGCTCGCCGCGAGCCCAGTCCACGACCTGTTCGGCGATCTTCCGCAGTTTGACGTTCGTGTGCTGCGAGACCTCCCGCAGCACCTGGAAGCCCTGGTCGGGACAGAGGCCGCCGAGGACCATGACCACACCGATGGCATGGTCGACCACGGCGTGGGAGACGACGGCCTCCTGCAGCTGACCGATCTCTGTCTGCAACTCGCTGATCTTGTCGAGAAGGCCCTCCCGCCCCGGAGCCGACGGCACGCCGGTCCGCACGGAAGCGCCGTTCAGCGGGCTATCCATCATGATCACTTCCCAGATCCCGGGTCTCCCGCCCGGGGTGCTGACGCCGGAGCCGATGACGAGGACGACACTTCGACTATTACCCCCGAGACCGCTTGCGTGCATCCCGTTCTCTCGCGTAGGGCCCCGGGGACCGGGGTGGCGCCGTCGACCCTGACTCGCCGCCGGACACGCGCAGGGCCGGGCGGTGTGCTCGCCCGGCCCACGTTGCGGTCCTCACCGCGGCTCGCCTGGACGTCCGTCCGGAAGGAGGCCGAGTGGGCCGTGCCGCGCGTCCGTGGCGTGACCATGGAGCCTCCGACGGCAGGCCCGCTCGGTCAATGTCCCGATCCACCTCTCCCTACGCCCCGAGAGGAAACAGCACCCCTGCCCTGACAAGGACTTGCCGCACCAGGTATCTTGCATCGCATGGAACCAGGTGATGCAGGCGCCAAGCAGGCCCGGGCCGCGACCCAGCTGCGCAAGGGTGTTCTCGAGTACTGCGTGCTCGCTCTGATGCGGGACCGGCCCCGCTACGGCGTGGAACTGCTGCACGCCCTCGAGGACTCCGGCGCCCTGGCCACCAGCCAGGGCACGGTCTACCCGCTGCTCTCCCGGCTCCGCCGGGACGACCTGGTCACCACCACCTGGCAGGAATCCGCTGCCGGACCACCCCGCCGGTACTACGCGCTCACCGACAGCGGCCGGGCCGCACTCGACGAGTTCACCCGCGTCTGGCCCGGCTTCCGTGACGCCGTCGACGCCTTCCTGACCACCCCGCACCCCTCAACCGGAGACCTCGCATGAAGACCTCTGCCGATCCCGTACGCGACTACCTCTCCGCCGTCGAACGCGAGGGCTCGGCGCTCCCCGCCGACCGCCGCCAGGAGCTCCTCGCCGACCTCGCCGAGCACATCGAAGTGACGCGCGTCGAACGTCCCGAGGCCACGATCAGCCAGATCCTCACGGAGCTCGGGGACCCTCGTACGATCGCGGCCACGGCGCTGGCCGAAGCGGGGCACGGAGCCGTCGCGGGCTCGGCCCGGACCGGCGGCGCACCGGTCCGGCGCGGCAAGGTGCACCCGCTGGTCCCGCTGCTGATGCTCACCTTCTCGCTGCCCCTCATAATGATCTTCCCGGATCTCCCCGGGCCGGTGTTCGGCGTCCTGCTCCGCATCGTCGGCGCGGTCCTTCTCTGCACCTCGGTGCACTGGAGCGCCGTCCAGAAGGCCGTCGGCGTGGGCCTCACGGCCGTCCTGCCGACCGCTGTCATCGCCGGTTGGAACCTGTCCAGCGACGGCCCGTCGGGCGACACCCCGGCCCTCCTGGCCAACCTGGCGACGCTCGTCCTGCTGGCCGGCACGGCAGCGTGGCTCTGGCGGGCCCGTCGCCCCTGAGGCTCCGCCGTCCGGCGGGTTCGTCCTTCCCGCACGATCGACCGCTCCCCTGGGAACGGTCAGTCACGCAACGCCTTGCGCAGGAGTTCGCCGAACTCGGCGGCGTGCGTGGTCAGGCCGATGTGACCGCCGGGGAAGTGCAGGAGCGGGACGCCGAGACGCTCGGCCAGGAGAGCGGCCGGGCGGTAGGTCAGCTCGCCCCGTGAGTCCTGGCCGCCGGCGAGCACGAGCCGGTCCGCCAGCGACGCGAGCCGGTTCACGTCCGGGGTGTAGGACATGAAGCCGGGGACGATGCGCCCGACGAAGTACGGCAGGTCGCCCATCGTCCGTTCGGCCCGCGCCGCCGCCTGCGGCGGAAGCTCGATCTCCGCCTCGGCCGCGGTGCTGTCGCCGCCCTCGTTCAGTCCCGCGGCGAACACGGTCATCGCGGGCACGAGCCCCTGCGTGCGGTACGTCCGCCGCACCCGCGCGAGGAGCTCGCGATGCTCGGCCGCGTCCGGCAGGACCATCACAGCCGGGGGCTCGTGGGCCACGACGCGTTCGACGCGTCCGGGACGAGCGGTGAGCAGGTGCAGCGCGACGATCGCGCCGGAACTGGCGCCGAAGACGCGGGCGGGTCGGTCGGGGGACAGCAGTTCCAGCAAGCGGAACGCGTCGTCGGCGTGTTCGGCGACGCTCTGCTCGGCCTCCGGGTCGTCCAGCGTGCTCCGGGACATCCCGCGCGGGTCGTAGGCGGCGACGGTGAAGTCGGTGGCGAGGTCGTCGGCCACGTCGTCGAAGGAGGCGGCGCCGCCCGTCCCTCCGGGGATCAGGAGCAGGAGCGGGCCCTGTCCTCGCACTTCGTAGTGCAAGGTCGCGCCGTTCACGCGCAGGCTGCCGGCCGTGGGGGCGGTCATGAAGACTCTCCTTCTCGGGACGAGGGCCAGTGCTCCAGGAGGGTGTGCAGCGCGTCGAGAGCGCGCAGCCAGGACTGTTGGGGTGAGCGCCGGTCCTGGAAGCCGCCTGCGGCTTCCAGGGCGACGAACCCGTGGAACGTGCTGCGCAGCAACCGGACCGCGTCGGTCAGGTCGGGCTCGGCCAGTCCGTAGCCGCGCAGCATGCCGTAGGTCAGTTCGACCGCGCGCCGCGGTCCGGGCGCCCTCGCGGCCAGGTCGGGGTCGATCTCGACCGGGGTCTGCGTAGCCGTGTAGCGGCCCGGATGCTCGTGGGCGTACTGCCGCCAGGCGTCGGCGAAGGCGACGAGCGCGTCCTTGCCCGCCCTGCCGACGGTGGCCCGCGCGATACGGACGGTCTTCTCGTCCGCCGCCAGCAACGCGATCCGTCCGCGCAGATCCTCCAGTCCGCGGACGTGCGCGTAAAGGCTCGCGTCCTTCACGCCGAGCCGCCGCGCCAACTGAGCCATGGTCACCTGGTCCAGTCCCACCTCGTCCGCCAGCTCGGCGCCCGCGAGCGTCACCCGCTCCGCCGTCAGTCCTGCCCGCACCATGCGCCCTCCACGTCATCCTAGGACCCCTAGTTTTAACCTAGGGGTCCTAGGAAAGCAAGTGCCGGCGCATGCCCCCATGCGGGTGAAGCGCGCTTGACCGGCCGGATCGCCGGCCGCAGAGTCGGGATGCGGTGCCGCAGTACCGCCCCATCCCGCCGACCGGTCCGCCCGCCACGGCGGCAGAGGCCCCGACACCCAGGAGCGGCTGAACCCATGGTCCTCGACCTGGTGCTGATCGGTACGGCCGTCACCCTGGGGCCTTTGCACAACAGCGCTTACATCCTGCTGCTGTCCTCGCGGCACGGGGTCCGCCAGGGCCTGGCCTTCCTGTTGTCGTGGCTGGCCAATCTGGTCACGGTGATCGCCTGCGTGATGCTCCTGACCGGCGGTCAGCCCCCGGCCCGGCACAGTGCGCCCTCGACCGCCGTGCTCGCCGTGAAACTCGCCATCGGCCTGGCACTCGTGGTGTACGGAACACACCGGCGCCGCCGACCGCCGCGCCCGCACGGCCCGCCCCGCTGGGCCGCCCGGATCGACAACGCCTCTCCGGCGACCGCGGCCGGCCTGGCCTGGCTCCTGCAGCCCTGGGCACTGGTCGGCGCCGGCGCCGCGACCGCCGTCGACGCGAACCTCTCCGACCTCGCCGCCTGGGTCGCACTGACCGGCTACTGCCTGCTGGCCACCCTCAGTCTCATCGTCATGGAGATGTACGCGGTGTGGGCGCCGGAGGCCGCGAACGCCCGTCTGAACGCCCTGCGGGACTGGCTCGCGCGGCATCAGGAGCAGTTGGTCGTCACGCTTTCCCTGCTCGTCGGCTTCCTGCTGACGGCCCGGAGCATCGCCGAACTGGTCGTCTGACGGCGCACCTCGCCCACAGCACCGTCGAACGGTGCGTCCCCGTGGGGCGCGTCGCACCGGGACGGGCCACAGCGGACCGGCAGCGGAGTCTCCACCCGCGCCGAGCCGGCCGCCGGTCGGGGTGCTCACCCTGCGCGCGCCCGACGGCTGCTGCGGCGGCGCGCCGCTCGCCGCGCCGCCCCACGATCACCGACTTAGGCTGAATGGGTGCATTCCGGTGCACTTTCCGTGAGGGGTCTGAAAGGGGCGCCGCATGGCCGACTACCCGCTCATCGAGAACCACGGCCTCATCGGTGATCTGCAGACCGCGGCGCTGGTGAGCACCGACGGGACGGTGGACTGGCTGTGCCTGCCGCGGTTCGACTCCCCCAGCGTCTTCGGCGCGCTCCTCGACACGGACAAGGGCGGGCACTGCACCGTCCGGCCGAGGGCCGAGACCTACGCGACCAAACAGCTCTACCTGCCCGACACGGCGATCCTGGTCACCCGGTTCATGACCGAGGCGGGCGCGGGAGAGGTGCTCGACTTCATGCCGGTGACCGGCTCGACGGCCACGGACCGGCACCAGCTGATCCGCATCGTCCGATGCGTGCGCGGCAGTATGGCGTTCGACATCGAGGTGGCCCCGCGACTCGACTACGGACGCCGGCCACACCGCCTGCACGTCACCGAGAACGGCGCCGTGTTCGAAACCGAAGGGCACAGCGCCCTCACCGTGCACGCCATCCGCGAGCCGGACGACGACCGCCTGCTCGACCTCCTCATGGACCGGCAGGACGACCTGCACTTCACCCTCAGCCTCCAGGCCGGCCAGCAGCGCGGACTCATGCTGGAGTCCGCCCCCGACGGGCCGCCGCGCCAGATCCGCCTGACGGAGTACCAGCAGCTCTTCGAACGCAACGTCGCGTTCTGGCGCTCGTGGCTGGCGCAGTCGCAGTACACCGGGCGCTGGCGGGAGACGGTGGAACGCTCCGCGATCACCCTCAAGCTCATGACCTACGCCCCCAGCGGCGCCCTGGTCGCCGCCCCCACGGCGGCACTGCCGGAGCAGTTGGGCGGCGAGCGCAACTGGGACTACCGGTTCACCTGGGTCCGCGACGCGTCCTTCTCCGTGTACGCCCTGCTGGGAATGGGCTTCACGGAGGAAGCGCAGGCGTTCATCCAGTGGCTGAGCGACCGGGTGCGCGAGCGGGCGGGCAGCGACGGCGACTCGGGTCCGCTGAACATCATGTACAAGGTCGACGGTTCCTCCGACCTGGACGAGACGCTGCTGGAGCACTGGGAGGGCTACGCGGGGTCCGCGCCCGTGCGCATCGGCAACGGCGCGGCCACCCAGCTCCAGTTGGACATCTACGGCGAGGCGCTGGACAGCATCTACTTCGCGCACCGGCACGGGATCCAGACGGGGCACCGCGGCTGGAACTCGCTCCTGACGGACCTCGACTGGCTGGTCGACCACTGGGACCAGGCGGAGGAGGGGCTGTGGGAGACGCGCGGCGGCCGCAAGGACTTCACCTACGGCCGGGTCATGTCCTGGGTGGCGTTCGACCGGGCCCTGCGACTCGCCGAGGCCAACGGACGGCCGGCCGGCACGGCCCGCTGGCAGGCCGCACGGGACCAGATCTACGACCAGGTCATGTCCAAGGGCTGGAGCGACGGGCGGCAGGCCTTCGTCCAGCACTACGGCGGCGACGTCCTCGACTCCTCGCTGCTGCGCATGGCGACGGTCGGCTTCGTCACCCCGAAGGACCCCATCTGGACCTCCACCCTGGACGCCATGGAGGACGAACTGGTCAGCGACAGCCTGGTCTACCGCTACGACCCCGCCGCCTCGCCCGACGGCCTGCGGGGCTCGGAGGGCACGTTCTCGCTGTGCACGTTCATGTACGTCGACGCCCTGGCGCGCGCGGGACGCACCGACAAGGCGCGCCTGACGTTCGAGAAGATGATGGGGTACGCCAACCACCTGGGCCTGTACTCGGAGGAGATCGACCTGACCGGCCGCCAACTGGGCAACTTCCCGCAGGCGTTCACTCATCTCGCGCTCATCGACGCGGCCCTCACCCTGAACGCGGCTCTGGACCGGCAGTGAGCGCCGTGCTGCTCAGCCGGCCGGGCCGGGCACGGGTCCCACGAGCACGAGCCGATCCCGAGGTCCCCGGCGGTGAACCCCGCCGGCAGCAGGACGATCAGCGCGGGGATGCGCAGCCGGCCGGCGAGGATCTGCGAGCCGCCGGCCAGCGCCACGGTCAGGGCGAGGCCGAACAGGATGTCGTCCTCGCTCGCCCGGCGGCCCTCCGTGGGCCCGCGGCACGCTCAGCCCTCGTCGACGGCGGCATCGCGTCGCAGGTCGGCGTCGGTGAGGGCCTCCAGCTCGCCATGGGTGTCCAGCCAGTAGAGAAGGGCGACCGCGGGGAAGACCAGCACCGCCGCGACGAGCGTGACCAGGCCCAGCCAGCGCAGGGTGGTGTGCGCGCCGGCGCCCTCGGAGACGGTCAGGGTGGTGGGGACGAGATACGGGCGCTGCGCCATGCCCCAGGCGATGACGGCCGACGCGACCACGCCGACGGCGCCGATCCGGGACCATGCGGCGGAGGGGCGGATCAGCGACCAGGCGGTGGCGAGCGAGCCCAGCCCGGCGAGTACGACGAAGACGAGTCCCACGCCGTGGGTGAGCCCGTGCCATACGTGGGGCGCGTCGTCGTGGGTGACGAACAAGGTGATGACGGCCAGGACGGCGACGGCGGCCAGGGCCGCCAGGGCCCGGCGCCGGAAGTACGCGTCGAGGCCGGGCGCCTCGAAGCGCCGGGCGTCCGCGGCGAGGAACACCGCGCCGAGCAGGGCGGTCGTCGTCACGGCCAGCAGACCGAACAGGACGGAGGTCGGGCTGGCCCAGGCGTCCGCCGAGGCCGGTGTTCCCCGCGCGGCCCGGCCCGACGCCACTCCCCCGGCGGCGGCGCCGAAGAAGAACGGCGTCAGCAGCGAGGAGACGGCGAACACGGCGCCGTAGAGCCGCCTGCCGGAGAGCCGGCGGGCGGCCTTGCGCAGCGCGAAGCCGGCGCCGCGCAGCACTACGCCGACCGCCGCGAGCGCCAACGGCAGCCACATCGCGGTGAAGACCTGCTGGAAGAAGACCGGGAAGCCGGTCCACATGATGACCAGCACGAAGATCAGCCACACGTTGTTGACCTCCCACACGGGAGCCATCGCATGGTCGATCAGCCATCTGGGGCGCTGCCCGCGGCGTGCGCCGCCCGCGGTCAGGTCCCAGAAGCCCGCTCCGTAGTCGGTCCCGCCCGCACAGGCGTAGGCGGCGACGGCCAGCAGCAGGACGACGGCGATGACCCCGACGATCACCCGCGGCCTCCCGTGTCCGGAGGAGTGTCGTGGCCGTCGGCTCCCGCCGCCTTCGCGGACAGCGCCGCGGAGCGCGGCCCGTAGGGGCCGTCGGCTTCCGGAACCTCGGCGGGGCCCGCTCCCGTAGCTGCGCGGTCGGCCTGTCTCCAGCGCCTGCTCATCTTCAGCAGGGCGACGAGGAAGGCCCCGAAGACGAGGAGGTACACCACGACGACGAGGCCGAACATGATCCACAGGCTGCTGGAGCGGGTCGCCGTCACCGCGTCGGCCACTCGCATGTTCTGGTAGACGATCCACGGCTGGCGGCCCACCTCGGTGGTGATCCAGCCGGACTCGACGGCGACGACCGACGCGAGGCCGGCGAGCGCCGCGCACCGGTAGAACCACGGCGAGGCCGGGAGCCGGCGGTGGCGCAGCAGCACCACGGCGTACCACAGCGCGAGCAGGATCAGGACCGAGCCGATGCCCACCATGACGTCGAAGGCCCAGTGAGCGATGGTGGCCTGAGTGGCCGTCGGCCGGTCGGCGGCGGGGACCGAGGTCAGCCCGGTCACCTCGGTGTCGGTGTGGAAACCCGCGAGGACGGAGTCGAGCTGGGGGATCCTGATGCCGCCGGAGATGTTCCCGTCCGGATGCATCCGGCCGAACAGGTACTCCGGCACGTGCGTGTCCGTCTTCCAGACGATCTCCATGGCGGCGAACTTGACCGGCTGCTGGTGGAACACCTGCCGGGCGATGGAGTCGCCGAGCATGAACTGCACGGGGGTGAGCAGCGCGGCGACCGAGAACGGGACGGTGAAGCCGAGCCGGTGGTAGCGGTCGCGGCGACCGCGCAGCCAGCCGACGGCGTAGACGCCGGCGACGACATAGCCCGCCGTCAGGAGCATCGCCACGACGAAGTGCCAGTACTGCGGCCCGAACATGGGCGTGAAGACGGCCTTCCGGATGCTCACGTCGACCGGGTCCCCCGCGGCGTCGAGCGTGAAGCCGCGGGGCGTGTTCATCCAGGAGTTGGCGGCCAGGATGCCGAACGCGCCGAGCAGGGCGGCGGCGGGCAGGGGGAGACCCAGCAGGAAGTGGGTACGGGCGGGAAGCCTGCGCCAGCCGTAGAGGTAGATGGCGATGAGCACGGCCTCCAGGAAGAAGGCCCAGGCCTCGACGCCGAACCCGATGCCGAAGACGTCGCCCCACCGGCCCATCATGCCCGGCCACAGCAGCCCGAACTCGAAGGAGAGCACGGTGCCCGTGACGACGCCGATGGCGAACTGGATCGCCATGACCGCCGACCACCGACGGGCCAGCAGGAGGGCGGTGGGGTCACCGCGGCGCAGGCCGTAACCGTGCATGATCAGTGTGATCAGCGGCAGCGCCACGCCGAGCGGCACGAGGATGATGTGGGAGGCCAGCGTGAAGGCCATCAGCGACCTGGCCGGAAGCAGCTGCGGGGGCGCTTCGGTCAGCATCTGGACAGTGGTGTGCATGGGGGGCTCTCCTGGGGCTGACGCGAAGAAGGTCGGTCAGCCGCCGGTGGCGAATCCGGGGAAGAGCGTCATCCCGCCGTCCACGTACAAGGTGGTGCCCACGACGTAGTCCATGAGGTCGGAGGCCAGGCCGACGGCGGCGTGGGCGATGTCCTCGGGGTCGCCGACCCGGTCGTAGGGGATCAGACGCAGCAGGTCCTTGCGGGCCGCCTCCGTCTCCCACGCGTCGCGGTTGATGGGGGTCATGATGGCGCCCGGGGCGATCGCGTTCACGCGGATCTTGTGGGGCGCGAGCTCCTGGGCCAGCGTCTCCATCATCATCCCCACACCGCCCTTGGAGGCCGCGTAGTTGACGTGCCCGGACCAGGGGATGATCTGGTGCACGGAGCTCATACAGATGATCTTGCCGGCGGCGCGTGAGACCTCCGGGACGACGCCGCGGCGCAGGAACTCCTTGGTCGCCTCCCGAGCGCAGAGGAACTGCCCGGTCAGGTTCACGTCGAGGACCTTCTGCCACTGGGCGAGGGTCATCTCGGTGAACGGCGCGTCGCGCTGCATCCCGGCGTTGGCGACCAGGATGTCGATCGTGCCGAACTCCTGGACCATGCGGTCCATCATGGACACGACCTGCGCCTCGTCGGACACGTCCGCTTCCAGCGCCGCCGCGCGCACGCCGAAGGAGGCGATCTCCTCGACCACCTTGTCGGCTTCCTCGCGGCCCGCCACATAGTTGACGGCGACGTCCGCCCCCGCCCGCCCCAGAGCGATGGCGGTGGCCTTGCCGATGCCCGAGTTCGCTCCGGTCACCAGCGCCTTCTGGCCCTTGAGCAGCTGCGGAGGAACCACGGTCCGAGACGCGTTGCCGGGAGAGCCCACGATGTCTTCCTCCACTGAGTGTTCGTACCGCCGGGCCGGGCCCGGACGCTCACCGGCCACACAAGCACCGCCGGCCCGCGCCCTCTCGCCGAGCGCCGGCGGACTGCGCCGAACGGTGGGCGTTTTCGTCCGCTCGGAGGCGTGTCGCCGCGAAACCCTGTCCCGTCAGCTGAGCCGCCGCACCAGGTGGTCCCCCACGCGCAGGGCGTTCGCGATGGCCGTCAGGGACGGATCGACCGCTCCGATGCTCAAGAAGAAGCCGGTGTCCACCCTTCACCGACAACGGCTCCAGTGACGTCCTCGCGCGGGACGCCTCCGGGCGGCCGTCCGGGTCACCGGGTCGATCCGGCAAGCCGAGGCGTCAATCGGCTTTCCCCTTCCCCGCCTTCTGCTTCGCCTTCGCCTTCGCCTTCTGCTTCGCGGACTTGAGCTCCGCCTTCTCGGCTTTGCCGGCTTTGTCGGCCTTCTTCGACGTGCCGGACTGTTCGCCGGGCGTCACCGGCAACGTGTCAGCCTGAGCCCGGCTGTCGGACGGGTGGGGGTGGGTGGCGGCTGCCGCGTCGGCCGGATTCGGGCTCGCGCTGCCGGAAGAGGGGCGGACACTGCGCACCGAGGCGACAGGGCGGAGTGATCCGCCGGAGGCGCCGCGGGCAGGGGTCGGCGTGGCCCGGGGGGCCGTCGAGGCGTTGTTCCTTCCCACGGAGCCGCCTCCGGAGCCGGTGCTCCCGGTAGGACGGCCGGCAGCGCGTGCCGTGTTCCCGCCGCTTCCCTGGTGCGGGAGGACGTCTGTGACGGCGAGACCGGCGGCCAGAACGGTGGCGAGCGCGACGGTTCCGCCGACCGCCAGAGCCCGATGGCGTGCAGGCGTCGCCGGCGCCGCCCGGTCCGGGGCGGGCACCCCGTCCGGATGCGTCGCGTCGCCGTCGTGGGCCGATTCCCGACCCCGTGCAAGGGCTGTGACACGGGCCGGAGGCGAGGTGGGCGAGGTGGGCGTGGCGGGCACGGCGGTGGTCGCGCCGACGGGCGGGGCGGCCAGGGTGGCCAGCGTGCGGGCGCAGTCGAGTGCCGACGGGCGGGTCTGTTCGTCCAGGGACGTCATGTCCCGCAGCAGGGCTTCGAGTTCGCGCGGAAGGCCGTCGGGCAGTTCAGGTGGCCGGTGGAGCCGCGCGATCGCTGCTTCGAGCGGTCCGCCCCCGTACTCCAGCCTGCCCGTGAGGCATTCCAGGAGCACGAGTCCGAGGGAGTAGACGTCGGCAGGCCGGCCCACACCCTGCCCGAGCACCTGTTCGGGAGAGAGGTAGGCGGCGGTGCCGACGAGGGTGCCGGTGACGGTGCGGGTGGTGGCGTCGATCAGCCGGGAGATGCCGAAGTCGGTCAGGTAGGGGCGGCCCGACGCGTCGAGGAGGATGTTGGACGGCTTGACGTCCCGGTGGACGATCCCCGCGTCGTGGGCGTGAGCCAGGGCGCGGGCGAGGTCGGCGCCCAGTGCCGCGGTGTCTTCGCAGGGCAGGGCGCCTTCGGCGATGCGGTCCTTCAGCGTGGAGCCTTCGATCAGCTGCATGACCAGGAAGGCGCGGCCGTCGTGCCGTCCGGCGTCGTAGGCGGTGACCAGCCCGGGATGCTGCAACCGGGCCAGGATCACCGCCTCGCTCTTGAGGCCGTCCTCCGATTCGACGCCGGTTCCGGGCCGGAAGACTTTCACGGCCACCGCTCGCCTCAGCCGCAGGTCGAAGCCGCGGTGGACGTCCGCCGCGCCGCCCGAACCGATGCGGGCGTCCAGGCGGTAGCGGCCGGCCAGGACCTCCGCGGAACACCGGGAAGCCAACGACAGAGCCGACTCGCGGAGCCTCATTCTTCTCCTCATGCCTCGAAAGCGCCATTGCCGCGAGCACCCGTTCACCGAGGCACGCCGGACGCAAGTACCCACGAGACGCCGAACTACCCCCGAACCTTCCCGGCAGCCGGACGCGTCCGCGCAGGCCCCGGGTCACGAGGCGACAGCCTACGATCCTTCTCGGGCGGTTAAGGTGCGGGGATGATCGAGGCTCTCCCCTCCGACGTGGCGGACGTGCTCGACGTCCTCCTCAGCGGTGACGACCCGGTTCACGCGGCGCTCCGCCGCCAGGTGCCTCACCTGCGCGTGACAGGGCGTTGCGCCTGCGGGTGCGGCACCGCCTATTTCGACCTCGACACCGCGTCGGTCCAGCCGGCGCCTTCCGGCCCGGGGACGGTGGTGGCGGCCGAAGCCCGGTTCCGCACCGGAAGCGGCGAGTTGCCCGGCGAGGTGCTGGTCTTCGCCGCTGCCGGCTACCTGTCCTGGCTGGAGGTCGTCTCCTGGGACTTCGACGACAGCGGGACCACGCTGGCCATGGCCCGGCACGCTCTGCGCCGCTGACGGACACGGACGATCTCCGGGCTCGCGCCGACGGTGTTGTCGCTGGAGAATATCCGCCGGGGCGCGGTGGGGGCGGTGCTGCTCATGTTCGGGAGTGTCGCTTTCAGCTGATGACGGGGGAGGCGATGACGACGGTGACGTCGGCCGCCTCGGGTCCGGTGCGGTAGATGTGCGCGGCGTCTCCGGCGAAGGCGAGCAGGTCGCCGGGGCGCAGGTCGGTGGGGGCGTCGGCGGGACCGGCGGTGAGCCGGCCGGAGGAGACGAGCAGGTGCTCGATGGTGCCGGTGGCGTGCGGCACGCCGTCCAGGTGTGTTCCGGGGGGCATGCGCAGGCGCCAGATCTCCAGGCTGTTGCCGCTGCTGATACGGCGCAGCAGTTCGCGTCCCACGTCGCCGTCGGCCAGGCCGGTGCCGGGCACGAACACCGGCCCGGGGTCGGTGTCGCGGGCCAGAAGGTCGGTCAGCGGGATGCGCAGGGCGATCGCGAGCGCGTCCAGGGTCTCGATGGTCGGGTTGCCCCGCCCTGCCTCCAACTGCGAGAGGGTCGCCTTGCCCAGGCCCGCCCGGCGGGCCAGCTCGGCGCTGCTCATGCCGCGCTGCTCCCGGCGTCGACGGATCTGTGCCCCGACCGCGATCGCGGTGCTGCTGGCGGGTCGGCGCTCCCCCGGCGGCGGCGTCACGACCGCTCCCGGTGGGTGGCGCTGTAGGAGACGCGGATCCGGCCCTTCTTGACTTTCAGCGTGGGCAGCGCGACGTCGGCGAGGTCGCCGAGGCTGCGCACGTGAGTGCCCCCGCACGGAGCCGAGTGCAGACCGGTCAGGTGCACGACGCGCCGCCCCTCGTCGTCGTTCTCCCAGGTCACTGGCAGGTCCTCGGCAATGGCCCTGTCGATGGCCGTCCGCAGGGCCTCGGTGGCCTCCTCCCGGCCCTGCGGGGTGTCCAGGCGGGCGTCGGGCTGCGGCGCGGTGAACTCGATCCGGGCCTGGCCGGGGAAGTGGCTGTTCGCGGCCAGGACCCAGCCCTGGGCCCGTCCGGCCGCCTCGATCAGGTGACCGGCCGTGTGCAGGGCGGCGTGCGCGGTGCGCAGCGGCAGGTCGACGCGGACCTCGACCGGCTGACCGACGGAGAAGACCGGCAGCGCGTCCTCACCGACGGCCATGGCCACGACCAGCCCTGAGTCGTGGTCGCGCACAGGAGCGATCTCATGGCCGTCCACCCACCCGCGGTCGGCGGGCTGACCCCCGCCCTGCGGGTGGAACAGACAATGCCCCACCGCCACCCAGGGCACGCCGTCGCGCTCGCCTATGGCGGCCACCTGGGTGCGGGCCTGCTCCTCGTACGTGTCCGCGTAGTAGGCGGGGACCTGCATGACACCCTCACTGGGTAGGTTGAGCGAACTCTGCGTTCACTATAACGAACGATGGCAGATGATGCGGCCGTGCGCCGCAGCGCTGGAGGGATGCAGACCGCCGACGGCGCGGCACCGGTGAGGGAGGACACCGCCCGACGCGGTCGATCCGTAGCCGCGTCACTCGTCGAGCGAACGGCGCGACCGAACAGCAAGGCGCCGGGAAGGACGGGAACCCCGGCGGCGCGGTCGTTGCGGCGGCCCGGCCTCGTGTCGGCGTCCCATCGGTGCGGCCGGGACGCCGGCACGACGTCCTCAGGTCGTCACGCCCGCCCGCCGAAGTGCCAGTTGTGCACCTCGACATGGGCGTACCGTTCCGCGGTGAGGACGGCGCGTGCCGTCCGGGCGTCCGGCGCCCGCAGCAGCACCGCGGTGCCCAACCAGGCGGCGCCGTCGTCCGACAGCAGCGGCCCGTAGGCGATCAGTTCGTCCCGCTCGGTCGGCACCGCCAGGTCGGCGGCCTGTCCCGCGCCGAGGCCGAGCACCAGGTACCGGTTGCCGCCGGTGCGGCCGCCGGGGAAGTCCCACATGGTGCGCCCCAGCAGGTTGCGCCACCGGCGCAGCAGCACGTCCCGGTAGACGCCTGCCTGGTAGTTGGGCTCCTCGAAGGCGAACGCGCGGGCGGCCGCGGCATCGGGCAGGTCGAGGATGTGCACACTCCCGGTGGGCGTCTCGCCGTCATCGGCGAGGAGCGGACCCCGGGCGATCATCTCCTTCGCGTACCGGTCCATGTAGGACCAGTGCTCTTCGAGGAGTTGGGCGCGCAGCGGCAGCGAACCGGGCCGGTCTCGGTGGTAGCAGAGGAATTCCATGCCTGAAGGATCCCGTCAGGAGGTGGTCAGGTCGACGCCTTTTCGATCCCGTCTCGACCGCGGGACGGGCGCCGCGGACGAGCGCACGCGGATCGGCACGCGCCGGCCGGTCGGGCGAGCCCTCCGCGGCTCCGGCGGGAGCGGATCCGTCCGGCTGAACTGGCCGCGCCTTACCCCCCGGTCGCGAGGCCACCCCCCGCGGTACGCCGTGTCGGGAACCGCGCGCCCCCCGTGGTCGTCTTGTGCGCCGACTGTGCACGAAGCAGGGAACTGGGGGACGCAGTGGCACGGAACACGACGAAGGCCGGTCTCATGACGATGGCCATGGTGACCGTGCTCGGGGCCTCGGCCTGCGGCGGCGGCAACACCGACGCGACGCCAGGGAGCGGTGGGACGCGCGCCGCGCAGCAGCCGGGGCGGTCCGCGACGCCCTCCGGTGTCGGGGCGCTCTCCGGTCCGGCACCGGTGTCGGCGGGCACGGTGGGGAGGCTGTCCGCGAACGCGCCGAGCACGGCGTCGTCCCTCACCCGGCACGTCCCGTGGAACCTGGACATCCTGGACCAGCGCTCGCGGCCGCTGAACGGGAAGCTCACCACCACCGCCACCGGCAAAGGCGTCCACGTCTATGTGATCGACACGGGGATGGACGTCGCCCACAAGGAGTTCGGCGGACGGGCCCGCCTGGGCGCCGACTTCGTGGGCCCGAAGGACTCCGGCGACTGTTTCAGCGACGAGGGGATCGGCCACGGCACCTTCGTCGCCGGCGTCATCGGCGGGGCGAAGTACGGGGTCGCGCCCCAGGCGGACCTCGTGCGGGTCCAGGGCATCCTGTGCGAGAGCGGGGGCGGCGGCTCCCCGGCGGCGGCCGAGGCGGCCCTGGTGAAGTCGGTCAAGTGGGTCACCGCGCACGCGCAGAAGCCCGCCGTGGTGAACATGTCGCTCAACCTCGACCACCGGTCCGCGACCCTGGAGTCCGCGGTGAAGAAGATGGTCGACGCGGGCATCCCGACGGTCGTGTCGGCCGGCAACTTCCACGACGACGCCTGCAAGCACTCCCCGGCCGGTGTTCCCGGAACGATCGTCGTCGCGGCCTCCACCCCGGCCGACCGCGCCTGGAGCGACGGCGGCTCCTACGGGTCGGGCTACGGACGCTGCGTGGACCTGTACGCTCCCGGCCAGAAGGTGACCGCCGCCCTCGCCGGCGGCGGCACGGTCACGGAGGACGGCGGCGCGACGTCCTGGGCCGCGCCCCATGCGACCGGAGTGATCGCCCTGTACCTGTCGGCCCATCCTCACGCCACGGCCCACGAGGTCCATGTCTGGCTCGATCACACGGCCACCCGTGGCGCCCTGGGCGGCATCCGGTCCGACACCCCCAACCGACTGCTCGACACGGGCGGCCTCTGACCGCCCGGCACGCTCCACCGCAGCGGCCGCAGCCGCAGTCGTCAGCTTCTCCTGCTCGGCGACGACGACCCGGCTGAGCGTGCCGTTGCCGAAGGCGCGGCCCGAGTCCGCGGCGACCTTCACCGGGCGGGCGGCGTCGGGGCCGTGGTCTCCGGCGTCCACGACCGCCTTCCAGTTCATCGCGCACGACCACCTTCGCGGCGACCGGCGAAGCCGTACCGGGAGGCGTGGACGATCTCGCGGGCTTTCTGCGGACCCGCCGAGCCCGGGTCGGCCCGGCCGCCGCCGGCATCCCCGCCGACACCCGCCGCCGGGCCGAGGGGCTGCGCCGCGAAGAGGTCTCGCACCTGTCCGGCGTCAGCGTCGACTACTGCGTACGCCTGGAGCACAGGCTTCTTCCAGCCACTGCTGATGGCCCGCGCCCACAAGTGAGACCTGGTGCTCAGCCTCACGGGCGCCGCCGCGACTCCGCCCGTCGGTCTCCCCAGCGCCGTCCCCGCCCGCTGGCGCGTCCGTCGGCGCACGCGCGTGGGGCGCTCAGCGGCCGTCGTGCAGGAGCGCGCAGACGAAGTCCTCCTGGATGGCGCGCAGCCGTTCGACCCGGGCGGGATCGTCGGCCGCGTTGACCTGGCGCGTGATCGAGAACGTCAGTGAACGGCGACCGTCGGGGGTCGCGGCCACCAGTTGCGTGTAGCCGGGGAAGTTGCCGGTGTGCCCCAGCACGACGCCGCACCGCGTCGTATAGCGGAAGATGCCGAGGCCCGCGCTGTTGCGTCCGGGACCGGCGGGCTCGGACGCGCCCGCGATCCACCGGCGCTGCTCCCGCACGACGCCCTTGCCGTAGAGCGCGCCGGGGGCGTAGCCGCGGATGAAGCGGGTCATGTCGAGCGGGGTGGAGACGATGCCCCCGGATGCCCACGCGCCGGAGGCGCTCACCAGCTCGCTGACGTCCACGGGAGCGGGCGGGTCGCTCATGTCGTACCCGTGCAGGTAGGGCTCGGGCAGTCGGTAACCCTGCGGAAGGCTGGTGTCGCGCAGCTCCAGCGGCCGGTAGACCAGCCGCCGCAGGAGTTGTTCGTACGGGGCTCCGGTGACCGCCTCCGCCATCAGGGCGACGGCGATGTTGTCGGAGTTGGAGTACTCGTAGCGGCTGCCCGGACTGAACCGCAGGGGCTCGTCGGCCACGTAGTCGAGCAGGCGGCGGGAGTCGAAGTGGTGACGCGGATCGGCCGCGAACACCGAAGCGAACTCGGGGTCCCGCAGGTAGTCCGGCAGGCCGCTGGTGTGGTTCAGCAGCTGGCGCAGCGTCACCCGGCCCCAGGCCGCCGGGAGCTGCGGGAGGCGCTCGCGCAAGGTGTCGTCCAGCCCCAGTGCGCCACGGTCGACGAGGGACAGCGCCACCGCTCCGTTGAAGGCCTTGGCCGTGCTCGCGATCCGCATGTGGTCCTTCACCTGCGGCGGACGGCCGGTCGCCAGGTCGGAGACGCCGGCCCGCAGCACGCGGGTCCGCCGGCCGTCGCGCAGCACGGCGATGACTCCTGGCGGACCGCCGGGCTCGCTCACGAACCGGTCGATCTGACGCTGCAGCGCACGGTCGTCCGACGGTCCGGGTCCGGCGCCGGAGGCGGCGCCCGATGTGGCCGGCACCAACGCCGCCAGCGAGGCGGTCGCGACGACGATCACGGACGTCAGTCGTGGTCGCAGGACGGCACGAAGCGACCGTGCGGGGCGCAGAGGCATCGAGGCTCCTGAAAGTGGGCGACGGCGGTGCACCTCCACCCTCACCGCCCGCGCAGGCCGGCGCGCCTCGACGTTGCTGCAAACGGTCCATTCCGCCGTGGACGGTGGCCAGGAGCCCGCCTCTCAGCAGGTCGAACTGCTGGAGATCCTTATCCCGGTGACACTGTACGAGTTCGCGAAGACGGTCTCGAAATTGGGCGGCAGGCAGATCGAGCCGCCGTCCTGGAGCCGCAGGTACGCCACGTCGTCGTTGCGGGTGTTCACGACGTGGTAGTGCGGGCGGGACCTGACCGACTGGTAGGAACTGGTCACGTCGCGGTACTTCGCGATCGGTGTGCCCGCGTCGTAGGCGTGGTCGTCCACGTAGAAACAGACGTAGGGGTACGAACAGCCGTGGGTGGGGGGCTCCGCCCGGGCCGCCGACGCGCCGGTCGCGGACAGCGCCGCGACAGCCACGCTCGCGCCCACCACACCTGCCGCCTTTCGCAGGACAGACTTCATCAGACCTCCAGGAATCGAGTGGACCGGCTGACATGACAGCCGGGAATCGTGTGCGCCGTTCCTCGCCGATGCCGCCGCCGGCGAGGCGAGACCGGCCGGTGCCAGGACGACGGGGCAACCGGCGTCGTCAGCCACGGGCATGGTCGGACCGGGTGACGACCGGCGGATCAAGCGCGGTGGCCAGGGGGACCGCCGTGCGTGGACGCGTGTCGGACGTCGCCCACGCCGCCGGGCCTCCCCGGCCGCCGTGGCCGGTGCGACACCGACAGCATCGGCGGTCACCGCAGTCCGGCGCAACGACCGCCGCCCCTCAGGCGATACTGGAACCATCCCAGCCCATCTGACGTGCAGGTATATGAGGGCCTGGGATACTGGATCGCGGGCGGACGACGGAGGAACGGTGCCGGGACGGGACGATGTCGAGGAGTTCGCGGCGCTGCTGCGCCGGTTGAAGGACCGCACGGACCGCAGCTACGGCTCTCTGGCCCGCCGCCTCAACATGAACACCTCCACGCTGCACCGCTACTGCGCGGGCGAGGCGGTTCCGCAGGACTTCGCGCCCGTGGAGCGGCTCGCCGCCTTCTGCGAGGCGTCACCGCAGGAGCGGCTCGAACTGCACCGGCTGTGGCTGTCGGCGGCTGCGGCTCGGCAGCGGGTGCGTCCGACCGGTCCGGCCGAGGCGGCGGTTTCGCCGACGGCGCCGGACGCGGACGGGGAACGCGCCGAGGACGCGGCACCCGCCGAGGAGGACAGCTCCGCGGAGCAGCCCGGGAACGCGCCCGACCCGGACGAGGCCACCGCCCCCACCCCCGCCGCCCCCACCCCCGCTGCCCGCCCCTGGTACCGCCGCCGACGGGTCCTCACGTCCAGCGCCGTCGCCTGCGTGCTGCTCGCCTCTCTGGGCACCACGTTCGCCCTGTCGGACAATCGCTCCCCCCACGCGGAAGCCTCCCCTTCCGCGAACTCCCGGACCACCGCCCCCGGGGCGCCCCACCGTTCGGCGCGAGCGTCCGCCACCGCCTCCCCTTCCGGAGGCAGCGCGGCGTCGCCGAGCCCTCGGCAGCCGGCCGCCGGCCCGTCCGCCACCGGCAGCGGTCCCGCCCCGACCGCGAAGCCTGCCACCCGTGCGGCGCCCCTGGCCTGGAGCGCCGACTCCCTGGTCTGGGACAAGGGCTGCGACCACGATTACGTCATCGACAAGCCGCCCGCCCAGGTTCCCCCACCGCCGTTGGAGCAGGACGCCGGGGTGTGGGCGTCGACGCAGGGCGCGGTGCACGGGCGGCACACGATCGTTCAGGTCTCGGTACAGGGACGGTCGTCGACGGCCGTGGTCCTGGAGGCGCTCCACGTCCGCATCGTCAGCCGCGGCAACCCGGCCGTGGGGAACGCGTACGCCATGGGCGAGGGCTGCGGCGGCGACCTCACACCCCGCCGCTTCACGGTGAACCTCGACGTGGACCGTCCCATCACCCATTCGGAGAACGGCGCCGACGCCGAAGGCGCCCTCCCGGCCGTGCACTTCCCGTACCGCGTCTCCGCCGAGGACCCGGAGGTGCTGCTGGTCGACGCGACGACAGAGGCCCATGACGCCCGCTGGTACCTCGAACTCGACTGGTCCTCCGAGGGGCGCACCGGCACCATCCGCATCGACGACCACGGCCGCCCGTTCCACACCACGAGCATCAAGGGACTGCCGCACTACTGGTACGGCACGAACGACGCGGGCGAGCGTGCCTGGGTCCCTTACGACGGCTAGGTGTTCTGCCTCGGGAGGTTGTGGACGGGGTGAGGCAGAACCCGGCCGGTCTGTCCGGCGACGGGCCCGCTCAGTGCCGTACCGCGAGTCCGGGGTGGTGGAGCCGCATCGCGTCCAGGACCGCCTCGGGCGGCACCGCCATGCTGTTCGTGGCCAGTCGGCCGGACCGGGGCCGAGCCGGTCGGGATGGCGCGCACCCGCCCTTTGGTGAGCCGGTAGACCGTCGGGGCCAGCGGAACGCCGTTGTCACTGACCACGGGGTCGGACGACGGGACCAGAGCCTCGCCGACGGAAGCCCTTCACCGACCGTGCGGTGCCATGCCGACCGCCCGGCGACTCCGCGCTCGGCGTCGTCAGTTCACCCGGAGGACTCCCGGGTTCACCACCGGCTCCATTTCTGGCCGGTGCGGCCGTCGCACGTCCACAGGACCAGGGGGGTGCCGTCGGCCGTGCCGGCCCGGTCGGCGTCGAGGCACAGTCCGGAGTGAGCGTTGCGGATCGTCCCGTCGGAGCCGATGGTCCACTTCTGGTTGTCCTGGCCGTTGCACGGCCAGGTGATGACCCGGGTGCCGTCGACGGCGCCCTGGTTGTAGGCGTCGAGGCACTTGTCGCCGAAGACCCGGATCTCGCCACCGGCCCATGTGGTCCAGAGCTGATTGGCGGCCGTGTGGCAGTCCCAGAGCAGGACGGTGACCCCGGCGGCAGTGGAGGCGTTGTCCACGTCCACGCATCGGCCGGAGCCGTTCTGGCGCAACCGCGACGTGGTGGAGGCCAGTTGGCTGCCGCCGGACACCCGGAACACGGCGACACCATGCGCGGGGACGCTCGCCGAGATCTGTCCTGCCGTGCTCGACGTGGCGCCCGTCCACAGATCGGTGAGTGTGAACGAACCGCCCGACAGGCCGACCTGGGCCGTCGTCGTGCTGACGGTCGCGGCTCCGGCGCCCCGGTTGAACAGGCCCACCGCGACGGAGCCGTCGGACAGGGGCTTGGCGAAGACCTCGGTGGCGCCGTCGTCGCGGACCCTGCGCCCGCCCGCGCCGAGGGGATCCTGGTCCACCGCCAGCAGTCGCGCGTTGCGCAGGATCGCGCTCACGTCGGCGGACATCGTGCGGATGTCGTTGCCGGCCATGAGCGGGGCGCCGAGCAGCGCCCACAGCGCGAAGTGGGAGCGGGACTCGGTCAGTGACAGGCCAGGGCGGCCGACGACGAGCATGTCCGGGTCGTTCCAGTGCCCCGGGCCCGACTGCGCTGCCAGCGGCGCGCTGACGTCGAAGACGTTGCCGACGCCCATCGGATAGCTGTTGGTGTTGCCGTTCTGCCAGATGTCGAGCAGATCCTCGGTCGTCCGCCACAGGTCGGCGACCTCGCCCCAGTCGTACGTGGCGCCGGTGATGGCGTGAAAACTGTTGGGGTTGATGCTGTAGACGATCGGCCGCCGGGTGGCCCGCAGGGCGTCGCGCATGAGCGTGAATCGCGAGACCTGTTCGTCACGGGTGCCGCTGGAGGAGCACCAGTCGTACTTGAGGTAGTCGACGCCCCACGAGGCGAACGCGGCCGCGTCCTGCGCCTCGTGTCCCCTGCTGCCCGTCGCCCCGGGATAGGCGCCGCTGGTCTGCGCGCAGGTCCGTTCGCCGGGTACCTGGTAGATCCCGAACTTCAGGCCCTTGCCGTGGATGTAGTCCCCGAGCGCCTTCATCCCGCTGGGGAACGTGGTCGGGTTGGCCCGCAGGTTGCCCGTCGCGTCACGCTGCGGGTCGAACCAGCAGTCGTCGACCACCACGTACCGGTAACCGGCGTCCCGCATCCCCGAAGACACCATCGCGTCGGCGGCCTCGCGGATGCGCGACTCCGTGACACCGCAGCCGAAGCTGTTCCAACTGTTCCAGCCCAGTGGCGGAGTGAGTGCCGGGCTGCCGGGCGCGGCGGAGGCGGCGGAGTGGGCCGAGGCCGTGAGAGACGCGGTGACCGTCAGCGCGGCGGCGGCCAAGATCCGGAGCAGTCGTCTGGCCGGTGTTCTGGGCACCGTGGGCTCCTTTCGGGGTAGGCGCCGCAGGCGGACGACCGGCGGTGCCAGACAAGGGATGACTGGTGTTCAGGACGGAGGCATGCCGACTGCTGGGCACACAGGCCGGGTTCGAAATTTCGACCTGCATTCGGATCGTCGACTCCACGGATGGTAGAGAAAGCGCTGTACATGTCAACACCGCGGTCAGGTCACGGTCCAGACCGCGCGATGGAGCCAGGGGCGTAGTCGGCAGCCCCGTCAGCGGCCTTGTCGAGGAGGCGGCCCGTCGAAATGTTTCGCCGTGCCCATCGAATCTTTTGGAACGATTGACGGGATCTCGCAAGGGTGCCGCCAGAGGCGGTCGATGCCCGAGGGCCGCAGCCGGCGACCTGCGAGCCCTGCACTACAAGCCCGGTGACGCCTCAGGTCGCGGCCAGTCGAGGTCGGCGTCCTCGGCGAGCAACGGCCCGAGGACGCCGAGAACCGCGCCGAGCGCCCGATCCCGGCTCGGGCGGTGCGGTGGCCGGCCGGCGTCTTCCTGCTGGGCGGTGCGGGCCGGCTGCTCTCGCTCGCCGTTTCACGGCCGGCCGCAATGTTGTTCCAGCTCGCGCTGGCGGCGATCGAACTCGCCCTCCCCTTGGTCTTCTTCCGGCTCGCCGACGCCGAAGAGCGAACCCGTCGCAACCCTGGGAACGCCACGCCCGCCGAGCGGTGAACGCGGGCGGGCTCGTCAAGGCGGAAGGCCTGCACGGGGAAGCCGACGCCGCCCCGTCCGGCTCGAGGCCGTCGGGACCGCGCCCCCGCTCTCATCACCCGCGTAGAGCCGCCGGTGCCACCATCGGTAGGGATTCCCGCTCCAGTCGGTCGTCGCTCACCGTGCGCGGATCACGGCCGGCGTGGAAGAAGCCCGCGTTGTCGACGACGCGATGCCCGGGCACAGCCAGGTCGTCGAGACGGGCCCCGCTGACCGCCGAGGACACCTACCTGGACGGGCTCCGGGCCCTGGTGGACGGCCTCCTCGCCGTCCGCTGACCACGAGCGTCCGGTCCCCGCCACAGGGGGCTCGTTCAGCCGCGCACCGCGTCGGTCGGTCCCGGGATCCTCCAGGCCGTGGCGAGCCGGGAAGGACGCAGGTGACGGCCGTCCCCGTAGTACTCGCAGAACTTCATGACCAGCGGATCCCAGCGGTCCGGGTCGATGTGGCGCTGGTTCCCCGGCACCAGCAACTCCTCCTCCACGTGCACCCGTACCACCCGGGTCTCGATCGCCACGAGTCCCGAATCCTCCTCTTCGAAGGGATGCGTACGGGTCACCCGCGCCTCGAGCTGAACGGGGCACTCGGCCACCCGCGGCGCGGACACGACCAGGGAGGGCATCGGCGACAGCCCGGCCGCGGCGAACTTGTCCGGCTCGTACCGGTAGCCCTTGCGCTGCTTGTGCTCCGGCACCACCGGGGCGCCGGTCAGCAGGGCGATGCGGTCGACCGCGCCGACCAGCGCCGCGGGAGTCACATTGAGCACGCATTCGCCGGTGCGTGCCAGGTTCTCGGTGGTCCTGGACGTCCGGTCCAAGCCGAGCATGCACGACTGACCGACCCACCAGGCGGACGACATCGGCGCGAGGTTCGCTGAGCCGTCCTCGTTGCACGTGCTCACCAGGACCACGGGTGTGCCGAAGTACAAGACCCTCGGGTCGATCGTACGGTGCATGCGGACGGGCTCCTTCTCTCGGATCGCGGGCGCCCGGACCTGCCTGGCGACGCCGAGCACCACCCTGCCCACCGCATCCCCGCGACACCGGCGGAAAACGGACATCGCCTTCCAACGCCCCCGGAAGCAGCCACTGTTCGGCCGCCCCGGCGCCTGTGCCGTTTCCCACTCGGTGACGGGCGGGCGATTCACGCCCCGGTTTCCGGGGGAAGGGAAGGCATGGTCACAAGTCAGCCGACCGCGGACGCGGAAGGAAACGTCGTCGCCTGGGGCTGGTTCCTGGGCTGGCTCGCGGTGGGGGCGTGCGCCGGTACGGGACTGGCCGCCATCCTGTCGTTCGGCATCGTTCTGGTGCTTCTCGCCGCCGTCGCGGCGGGCGTCCTGCTGTGGCGGAGCCCCAGAAGGACGATCGTCGGACTGCTGGCCGGGCCGGCCGTGCCGCTCGTCTATATCGCCTACCTGAACCGAGGCGGCCCGGGGAACGTCTGTCGTGCGGCAGCCGGTGGCCAGACCTGCGTCGACGAGTACGCCCCGGTCCCGTTTCTGGTCGGCGCCGCCGTCTTCTCGTGCGCGGGCGTCCTCATGTTCATCGCGCTCCGGCACAGGGCCGGGAAAATCGGCTGATCCGGGCGGCCCGCGCAGCGGACGGCGGCGCCTGTTCACCAGTCCTTCTCGGCGGTGGTCTTCGCCGGGCCGAGGACCTCGGCGTGCCCGTGGTCGCCGTAGACGCCCGGGTGTTCCGTGCCGCAGGCGGCCAGCGGCAGGCAGCAACGGACGAGCAGCGCCGCGGCGGGCGCGTACCGAGTCATGATGTTCATCGGCGATCCCCCTGTCAGACGGTGAGAGAGGTACGCCCGGTCCGGGGTTCCAGCGATCCCCGGGCAGCAGGCCGAGGGAACGGCGTCCGCTGTTCACCGTCTTCCGCATGACCTTCGAGGAGCAGCGCGATGAACCGAAACACCCTCCCGGCGCTCGTGCTGGCGTTGAGCGGACTGCTGTGCGGGTGCGGCTCCGCTCAGGACCCGCGCTCTTCCCCGGCCGCGGAACAGCCCTTCTGGCAGGCGGAGTTCGACGGAGCGGCGGCTGCTCGCCCTTCCGAGGAGTACTGGAACACCGAGACCGGCAACCGGGACGCCGAGGGGTGGGGCAACGACGAACTGCAGTACTACACGGACGACGCGGCCAACTCCGGCCTCGACGGCGCGGGTCATCTCCTGATCTCGGCGCGGCCGGCGGCCGCCGGGTCCCGGCTGCCGTGCTACACGCAGGAGTTCTGCACCTGGACGTCGGCTCGTCTGACCACCGAGGGGAAGGTCTCCCTCGCTCACGGGCGCGTGGAGGTCCGGGCGAAGCTGCCCACCGGCACGGGACTGCTGCCGGCGATCTGGATGCTGGGCGACAACGGGGCCGAATGGCCTGCGCAGGGCGAGATCGACATCTGCGAGGTGGTCGGCGGGGAGCCCCGAACCGTGTACGGCACCGCGCACGGGCCGACGTACTTCAACGAGAACGGGATCGGCGGCTCCCTCACCCTGCCGGCCGACGCCTCGCAGACGTTCCACACCTACGCCGTGGACAAGCAGCCGCGCCGCATCACCTGGTCCGTCGACGGAAAACCGTACTTCACCTTGACTCCGTCGAAGCTGCCCGCGCCACGCGACTGGGTCTTCGAACAGGACATGCACCTGCTGCTCAACGTCGCCGTCGGAGGCGACTGGCCCGGCCCGCCCGACGCCTCGACGCCGTCCCCCGCGAGGATGACGGTCGACTATGTGCGCTTCTACGGCCGGGGCCATGCCTGAGGAGTTCGGCGCCGATCTCGGCGTGACACTTGTCATGTGCAGCGCCGGACGACTGCCACTGAGCGCCAAGTCCCGCCGTCTGTAGGGTTCTTCTCATGACGAAGAGCAACAGTGAGAACCCGCGGAAGACCGATGTCAAGGTGAGCCTGATCGGCGGCCATCGCCTGGAGGGCGCCACCCTCCACGAGCGGACGGTCACCGCCTCCCTCATCGGCGGCGCCGACGTCGATCTGAGCGACCTGGACATCCCGGACGGCGCCGAGCTGCGCATCACCAAACTGAGCCTGATCGGCGGTGTCAGTCTCCGGGTCCGCCGTGATGTCCTGGTGGAGGTGCACGGCCTGCGTCTGGGCGGGGTGAAGGACGACGGCCCGAGCGAGCCGGGCGGGCCGACGGTCCGGATCGACGCCTGGGGCCTGGTCGGCGGAGTCACCGTCTCGCGCACCTGACAGGTTCGTCGAGGACGCCTTCGGCCGTGGCGGCGAGTGCGTCCGGTCAGGGCCTCGGGCCCGCCGAAAAGGAGACGCGGGCGCGGTGCCGGTTGTGCCAGTCTGGCGGATCGCCCCGTGCCTGTTCGACGCAGGAGCGTCCCGTGAGGACCCCCGGGGACCGACGACTCGCGCACCGGAGGCACACCACGATGCAGGCGTCACAGGCTTCCCGAGCGGTGGCCGCGGCCGTGTCGATCGCCTCGTCGCTGGGTCTGGCAGCCGACGACGTGACCGTTCTCCATGACTCCAACAAGCTCACCCTGCGCCTGCTGCCGTGTGACGTCCTGGCCCGAGTGGCGCCGGTGGCGCAGCAGGTCGCCCGGTTCGAGGTCGAGCTCGCCGAGCGGCTCGCCGAGGCCGGGTGCCCGGTGGCCGCTCTCGAGCCCCGAGTGGAGCCACGCGTCTACGAACGTGATGCCTTCGTGGTCACCTTCTGGACCTACTACGAACCCGTGGCGCCTTCCCAGCTCTCACCTGCCGGCTACGCCGAGGCGCTCGGACGCCTGCATGCCGGCATGAGTCGGCTCGACGTCCCGGCGCCGCACTTCACGGAGCGAGTCGAGCAGGCGCAACGGCTCGTGGCGGACCGCGATCGCACTCCCGCGCTCCCCGAGGCGGACCGCGAGCTGCTCGGCGACACGTTGCGCAGGATGACAGACGTGATCGGTGAGCGCGGGGGCGCCGAGCAACTGCTGCACGGCGAGCCGCACCCGGGCAACGTGCTGTCCACACAAGGCGGGTTGCTCTTCATCGATCTGGAGACGTGCTGCCGTGGCCCCGTGGAGTTCGACCTCGCCCATGCCCCCGAGGAGGTCGGCGAGCACTGTCCGGGCGCGGATCAGGCCCTGCTGCGCGCGTGCCGACTCCTGGTACTGGCGATGATCACCGCGTGGCGCTGGGACCGAGACGACCAACTCCCGAACGGGCGCCGGCTGGGTGAGGAGTGGCTCAGCCTGATCCGGTCCGCGCTCGACGGCGACGGCTTCGACGTTCCTGGCTGACAGCGGGCCTCGTCCCGCGCGTCCACCGTGCGGGCGCCGCTCGCTGATCGCGGGCGCCGATGACGCCGGCCGAACCGACCCGGCGGGGCCCCGCACATGGCAAAGGCAAGGAGAGATCTCTCCTTGCCTCTCCTAAGTTATAGCGCAGCGGGGGGCTTGCGGCAAGCCCCCGGTGCGGGCGCAGAATCGTCGGCCGGGGCCACAACCTGCGGAAATGAGGGCACGACGTGCTTGTGTTGTTGTCGACGTACGGGGGACGCGGTGACGTCGAACCAGCGGTGGGAGCGGCGGTGCGGTCGCGGGCGCTGGGACACGCGCCGGGAAGTCCGGTGATCCGGCCGGCGGGCCCAGGGCGACGGAGCGGTGCGACCCTCTCGGAGGTGTCGCGATGACCGAGCGATACGTGGTGGGCCTGCGGGACGTCGACGAGAGCCAGATCGCCTTCGTCGGCGGCAAGGCCGCGCACCTGGGCGCGCTGTCGGCGATCGACGGCATCAGCGTGCCGGACGGCTTCTGCGTCACGACGGACGCCTTCCGGCGCGTCCTGGCGCACGATCCGTCGATCGACGAGCAGCTCGATGAGCTGTCGCGGGTGAGCGCGGACGACCGGGAGTCGGTTCGCGCGCTCAGCGCGCGGATCCGCCGGACCGTCGAAGGGATCGAGGTCCCGGACGACGTCGCTGCGGCAGTCACCGGCGGCCTCGCCCGGCACGGCGGGCAGGCCGCCTACGCCGTGCGGTCCAGCGCGACCGCGGAGGACCTGCCGACCGCCTCCTTCGCCGGCCAGCAGGACACGTACCTGAACGTCGTGGGGCCGAGCGCGGTCCTCCGGCACGTCAGCCGGTGCTGGGCCTCGCTGTTCACCGAGCGGGCCGTGACCTACCGTCAGCGCAACGGCATCGACCACCGCACGGTCCAGATGGCCGTGGTCGTGCAGCGGATGGTCTTCCCGGAGGCGTCCGGGATCCTGTTCACGGCCGATCCCGTCTCGGGCAACCGGAAGGTCGCCACCGTGGACGCGGGCTTCGGTCTCGGCGAGGCCCTGGTCTCCGGCACGGTGAACCCCGACGTCTTCAGGGTGCGCGACGGCGGCATCGTCGCCAAGGCGATCGCTGCCAAGAAGCGTGCCGTCCAAGCCCTGCCGGCAGGCGGTACCGAGGACGTGCCGGTCGACGCCGAGCGGCAGGAGCAGCCGGCGCTGACGGATGCTCAGGCCGTGCGGCTCGTCGAGCTCGGACGGCGGATCGAGGCGCACTTCGGCCGGCCGCAGGACATCGAATGGTGCCTGGCCGACGACGCCTTCCGGATCGTGCAGAGCCGGCCGATCACGACGCTGTTCCCCATCCCCGAGACCGGTGATCAGGACCCTCACGTCTACGTCTCGGTCGGGCACCAGCAGATGATGACCGACGCCATGAAGCCCCTGGGGCTGTCCGTGTGGCTCCTGACGGCCATGGCCCCGATGTGCGAGGCCGGCGGCAGGCTGTTCGTCGACGTCACGCGGCGCCTGGCCTCGCCCGCGAGCCGCACCGCGCTCCTGGAGCTCATCGGGAGGGGCGATCCGCTGTTCAGGGATGCGCTGGAGACCGTCCTCGACCGTGACGACTTCGTCCCGTCGCTTCCGGACGCCGGTCCCGGCGGGCCGCCCGCCGGCGGCGCGCCCGCCCCGATCGAGACCGATCCGGCCGTCGTCACCGAACTGATCGAGCGCAACCAGGCCTCCCTGGCGGTCCTGGAACGCGACATCCGCACCCGGACCGGGCCGGTGCTCTTCGACCACCTGCTGGAAGCCTTCGCGGAGCACAAGCGCGTGCTCGGGGACCGGCTGAGCATGCAGGCGATCATGGCGGGCATGGAGGCCACCTGGTGGCTCAACGACAAGCTGTCGGAGTGGCTGGGCGAGAAGAACGCGGCTGACACGCTCACACTGTCCGCGCCCGGCAACGTCACCTCGGAGATGGGACTGGCGCTGCTCGACGTCGCGGACGCGATCCGACCGCATCCGGAGGTGGTGGCCTTCCTGGAGGGCGTCGAGGACGAGGACTTCCTCGACGAGCTGGCGAAGCTGCCGGGTGGAGCCGAGGCACGCGACGCCGTCGAGGCCTATCTGGACCGGTACGGCATGCGCTGCACCGGCGAGATCGACATCACGCGGCCGCGTTGGCGCGAGCGCCCCACCACACTCCTGCCCGCCATCCTCGACAACGTCAGGAACTTCGGGCCGGGCGCCGCCGGGCAGCGCTTCGAGGAGGGGCGGCAGAAGGCGCGGCGGATGGAGCAGGACGTGCTGTCCCGTCTGCGGGCGCTGCCCGACGGGGAGTCGAAGGCCGACGAGACCAAGCGGATGATCGACCGGCTGCGGACCTTCATCGGATACCGGGAGTACCCGAAGTACGGCATCATCAGCCGCTACTTCGTCTACAAGCAGGCACTGCTGGGCGAGGCCGAGCGGCTCGTGCGCGACGGCGTGCTGCGCGAGACGGAGGACGTCTTCTACCTCTCCTTCCAGGAGTTCCACGACGTCGTGCGCACCCGCCGGGTGGACGACGAGCTCATCCGGCGGCGCAAGGACGCCTTCCGGTCCTACCAGGCGCTCACACCGCCCCGCGTGCTCACCTCCGAGGGGGAGGCCGTCAGCGGGGCGTACCGCCGTGACGACGTGCCGGCCGGCGCCCTGACCGGCCTTGCGGTGTCCGCGGGGACCGTCGAGGGGAGGGCTCGCGTCGTCCTCGACATGGCGCAGGCCGATCTGGAGGCGGGCGACATCCTGGTCACGGCCTGGACCGACCCCAGCTGGTCGCCGGTGTTCGTCGGCATCGCGGGCCTGGTGACGGAGGTGGGCGGTCTGATGACCCATGGGGCGGTGATCGCCCGGGAGTACGGCTTGCCGGCCGTCGTGGGTGTGGAGGGGGCCACCCGGCTGATCCAGGACGGGCAGCGGATCCGCGTGCACGGAACGGACGGGTACGTGGAGATCCTGTCGCCTGCGGACCAGCGGCCCGAGTAGAGCGGACGTCGGGGCGGGGACGGCCCGCGCCCGGCACGGTGGCCTCCGGGGTGAGCCCTGGCCCGTGCCGGGTGTCGCGACGCGGGCTCGCCGGCGGATGCGGGGCGCGCCTCAGGTGACGTCCAGGTCGGCGTGCAGCAGATGGTGGTCCGAGTACGCGCTGGGCTTCACGCCGTGCGCGAGCGGGGCGACGCCCCGCAGGAAGACGTAGTCGAACGTGCTCTGCCAGTCGGTGGTCGGCGCGCACGCGCCGTCGCCCGAAGGGCGGCACCCGGGGTCCGCGTCCGCGGCCAGCGCCCACAGCGGGGCGAGCTCTGCGGCGTCCGGCTGCGCGTTGAAGTCGCCCAGCACGATGGCACGCCGGTACGGGGCCACCTTCGCGGCGAGCACGCCGGCCTGTTCCGCGCGGACCGCCTCCTGGCGTCGCTCGGCGAGGTGCGTGTTGAACACCCGCACCGGCCGGCCGGCCACCTCGGTGGTCACGGACAGGTAGCCGCGGTCCTCGGAGCCGCCGTCGGGGTACTCCGCGCTGACACGGTCCGTCATCGGCGCCGCCGACAGGATGGCCTCCCCGAACCCTCCCGGTTTCCACGGCAGTCCCCCGCACCGCCCCCAACTGCGCAGCACCGTGCCGTACTCGACGTGGTAGACGAGCCCATAGCGGCTCTTGAGACGATCGCGGATCCTGTCGACGTCGCGCACGCACGCTTCCTGCAGGCCGACGACCTGGGGCGCGAACGCGGCGATCTCCGCCGCCCGGTCGGCGCCGCTCTCGCCGCAGGGGTTGCAGATGTTCCACGTCATGACGCGGTTCGGCACGACGTCCCGGGCGGCGCCGACGGGCGGGGGTCCCGCCGGCGGGGCGTCAGCCGGCGCACCGGGACCGACGAGCACCAGACAGATCACCGCCGAAGCGCCCGCGAGCCACCGCGCACCCCTTGCGAACATCACCGCCTCCTCACCGCGGACGCACACGCACCGACACACCCGACGCACCGTGCACGAGGCTATGCGAATCGACCCGCCCGCGACACGCCCCTCGACCCGCGCCCGAGACGCCCCCCGGACGGGCTTGCGGGTGGAAGCGCGCGGCCGTCCGCCGGGCGGCCGGCTTCTCTTTGGTCGCAGGTTCGGCGGTCTGCCATCATGAGGGAAGCGGAACCTCGTTCCGTGAACGGCACGGCAGGGGTCCCGCGGGCGGGTCTCGCCGAGGAGGAGTCGCGGTGAACGACACAGGGCAGAGCACGGCAGGGGCCGCCGCGTCCAAGCGCAAGGACGCCCGGCGCAACCAGCAGACGCTGCTGGACGCGGCCGCGGCGATCTTCGTCACCTCGGGCGTGGAGGCGCCGGTCCGCGACATCGCGGCCAGGGCCGGCGTGGGGGTCGGCACGATATACCGCCATTTCCCCACCCGGGCGGACCTCGTCATCGCCGTCTACCGCCACCAGGTCGACGCCTGCGCCGAGGCCGGACCGGCCCTGCTGACGAGCAGCCCGTCCGCCTACGTCGCCCTCGAACGCTGGGTCGACCTGTTCGTCGACTTCCTGGTCACCAAGCACGGCCTCGCCGCGGCCCTGCAGACCGACAACTCGGGCTTCGAGACGCTGCACGCCTACTTCCTGGACCGCCTCCTGCCGGTGTGCGCCCGGCTGCTGGACGCGGCCACCGCCTCCGGCGAGATCCGCTCCGGCCTCGACGCCTACCCGTTCATGCGCGGTATCGGAAACCTCTGCATCGGCGCCGACAGCGACCCGCGCTACGACGCGCGCCGACTGGTCGCGCTCCTCGTCGCGGGCCTGCGCCGGCCGGCCTGACCGTGGTGCGCGCGCCTCACGTGTGCGCCTCACCCGTGCGCCTCACGCGTGCGCCTCACCCGTGCGCCTCACGCGTGCGCCTCGAAGGAGATCCACACGTCGGGCGGCAGATCGGGTCGGCCCGGAACCGGCCTGTGCTCCTGCGTCCAGGCGTCGCCGGCGATCGCGGCCGCGACACGGCGCCAGAAGCGCACGGCGCCCGCGTTGGCGTCCTGAAAGGCGATGTCCCACGGGCCCGGGTGCCGGGCGACCACCTCGCGCACGGCACGCAGTCCGATCCCGGCCCCGCGCGCCCCGCGTACCACGAAGAAGCTGTTGAGCACGCGCGTGTTCCCGGTGAGACCCCGTACGAAGGCGAGACCGACGGGGTGTTCGCCGCTGGTGAGCAGATACGGCGCCCAGTCGGCGTCGTCGAACGCCGCCCGGAGCCGTTCCGTGCGGAACGTCCCGTCCGGGTGGGGCAGCACGCCGTCGAACTCGGACAGGTCATGGCGGAACAGCAGCCAGAGACGTTCCAGCACCGGACGGTCGGCTTCGGTCGCGAGGCGTACAAAGATGCCTGACATGGGATCTCTTTCCTGTCACGGCCCGAATGACGGGCGGGGGAGGACGGAACACCCACACGGGTGGTGCGTCGGCCCGAGGGGAGAGGTCGGCCGGCGCATGAAAAAAGCCTCCCGGCCGGATGTGCATCCGGGCCCGAAAGGCTGACGTCGTGAACCTACCACGCACCCGGCGCCGCCGATCGGGCGTCGGCGGGCCCGGATCCGCTCAACGGGACCCGGGCCCGCCCGGGTTCAGGCTCGGGGCCGGCCGATGCCGATGTGCGCGTAGCCGAAGACCTCGCCCTCGCGCGGCGCTCGGGTCCAGGAACGGGTGGTGAAGGTGGGCAGCCTGCCCCGGGTCAGCGCGAAACGGGGCAGCGACAGGCCGAGTTCGGCGTGCAGGGCCTCCAACACACGGCGTTCCCCGTCTGGTTCCCCGTCCGGTTCGCCGTCCGTCGGGCGGAACAGCCCTGCGGGGTCCAAGGCCCGCGGTATCGCGCCGGAGCGCCGGATCTCCGTGCCCCGCACGGTGAACGCGTAGAGCTCCTCGCCCCGTTCGGCGACCGACAGGTGGAACGCGACCGCGCGGTCGCCGAAGGACGGGCGTCTCGGCGTGCGCCACACCACCACCGCGCGGCCCGACGAGGAGGCGGCTGCGGCGGGAGACACGAACCGGTCGTTCATGAAGCGGTCGGAGTGGCCGTCGAAGGCGAAGGCCCAGCCTTCGGCGGTACGGCCGGCGGCGACCAGAGTCCGGTCCTCCCAGAGTTCCACACCCTCGCGCTCGTGTGGCTGCGGTGCCCGCCAGGACGCGTGGAGCAGCTCCACGGGCGCACTCAGCCCGGCGCCCTCCTCGCCGATGAGGGCGGGGAGACGGGCCGGGTCGAGGCCCTCCGCCCAGACGCAGCGGTAGCCGTCGCTCGGCCGCCGGTTCTCCGCCGGCTCCGTCAGCCAGGCGAGGCCCGGCGGGTCGAGGTCGGGCACGGGCTCGGGAAGGGGTCCCGTCTCCCCCGCCCGCGGTGTCGCGAGGATCTCCCGGCCGCGTTCCGGGGTGATCACGGGGCCCAGGACCGGATCCGCGAGCAGACCGACCGGGGCGATCAGCCAGGGTCCGGGCGCCTCCCACAGCGTCAGCGCGTCCCGCCGCACCCGCCACGCCGCGTCGGTCGCCCCCCAGCGGGCCGACTCCCGTGCCTCGGCGACGGCCCGGCCCCACGCACCAGGCGGCGCGTAGTGATGGGCGCCGTCCCGCAGCGCGCTCAGCACGGCCTCGGCGGCCTCGCGGTCCACCCCGCGGGCGCTCATCATCCCGAGCCAGTGATCGTCGCCGCCGAGCCGCCATTCGCCGCGCGCCGGCGCGATGGCCTGCAGGGGCAGGATCTCGGGCAGGTGGCGCGGGTCGGCCACCAGGAAGCCGAAGTCCAGGATGTCGCGCGGGCTCAGCACCTGCCGGAGCTGGTTGAGCAGGTCGGCGCTGTGCGGCCGCCCGAACGACCGCGCCTCCTCCAACAGGGGCAGGGCCTCCTCGTACCGACCGCGCAGGGCGAGCAGCCGGGCCCGCGCCACGCAGGCGTCCTGGGCGCGTGTGGTCGCGTTCACGAAGTCGGCTCTCCCCGCCCGGGAGCCGTGGAAGCCGCGGTAGGCGGCCTCCATGTAGGCGCGGAACGACGGGTAGCGGTCGGGTAATTCACCGCTCCAGCCCTTGTAGACGTAGAGCGCCCATTCGCCGTCCTCGTCGCTGTCGCCCGGGTCGAGCAGGGCGTACGACACGTCGGAGTCCGTCTCCAGCCGGAGCGCCCGTCGCCACATTCCGGCCAGCAGGACGTCCTCGTCCCGCGGGTCGTCGCCCAGGCCGTCCTCGTACACCGAGGTCAGGTCGTAGGGGTCCCGGAACCAGTCGATGTCCGCGGCGCCGCCGAGCTGGTAGATCGCGGCCGTCTGTTCCACACGCCAGCCGTCGCTCACGGCCAAGAACTCCCGGTACGAGGGCGGCAGCCGCCGGCCCAGCCGCTCCTCGGCCGCGACGATCACCGACTCGTGCGCACCGGGCCTGCCCAGGGGGAGGACGGCCTGACCGTCCGCCTCGTCCTCTTCCCGGTCCGCGGGCGGGACGTACTCCCGCTGCCAACGCCCGAGGAAGTCCCGCCAGTCAAAAGAGTCACCGCTCATAACCGGATCCTGTCACCCGGCACTGACAGCCGAGAGGGGCGTGGACCAGGCCCGCCGGCCACCGCTCCGGCGGCACACGGTGCGCCGCGCGGTCGCCCCGGGACCGGGGACTGCGCGACGCAGTCGCCGGCGGTCACCAGGCCGTGCGCGCCCTGCTCGGCGAGCACCCTGCCCCGGCGACGTCAGACCGTCGGCAGGCGGCCCCGGCGGGCGGGCGGAGCGGCCCGCCGGGGCCGCCGTTCCGCCCGGCCGGCCGACTTGCGCTGGAGTGCGCTCCAGGTCGTAGCGTTGCGGACACCGCGGCACACGAGGCCCGTATCGCCCGGCGGCTCCGCCAGGATGCCGGACGGGGGAATTCGTCGCTCAATGGAGAACGGGCTTCGTGGCGTCCGCACAACGCACGAGTGGCAGCGAAAGGCTGGAACACGGCATGCAGAAGCGCAGTCTGCGGGACCTCCAGGTATCGGCCATCGGCCTGGGATGCATGGGCATGTCCGCCTTCTACGGATCCGCCGATCAGGAAGAGGGCATCGCGACCATCCGGCACGCCCTCGACGTCGGGGTCACCTTCCTCGACACCGCACAGATGTACGGGCCCCTCACCAACGAGTCGCTCGTGGGCGAGGCGGTCCGGGGGCGTCGCGAGGAGTACGTGATCGCGACGAAGTTCAACTACCGGATGGACGACGCCGTACCCGGCGACATCAGCACGGTCGGTCCGCAGGACGGCTCGGCGGAGCATGTCCGCAGCTCCGTCCACGGCTCGCTGGAGCGTCTGGGCACCGACTACATCGACCTCTACTACCAGCACCGGGTCGACCCCGACGTGCCCATCGAGGAGACGGTCGGCGCGCTGGGCGAGCTGGTCGCCGAGGGCAAGGTGCGCGGCATCGGCCTGAGCGAGGCGAGCGCGCAGACCATCCGGCGCGCCCACGCCGTGCACCCGATCACCGCGGTGCAGAGCGAGTACTCGCTGTGGTCACGGGACGTGGAGGCCGAGGTGCTGCCCGCCTGTCGTGAGCTGGGCATCGGCTTCGTGCCGTACTCGCCGCTCGGCCGCGGCTTCCTCGCCGGGCGGTTCAGCTCGCCGGACGAGCTGGACGCGAACGACTGGCGCCGCCAGAACCCGCGCTTCCAGGACGCCAACCTGGAGGCGAACCTGCGGCTGGCCGCGAAGGTCAAGGAGATCGCCGCCGAGAAGGACGTGCTTCCGGCCCAGCTGGCCATCGCCTGGGTCCTGGCCCAGGGCGAGGACCTGGTGCCGATCCCGGGCACCAAGCGCCGCACCTATCTGGAGCAGAACGCCGGCGCCGCCGACATCGTGCTGAGCAAGGACGATCTCGCCCGCATCGAGGCGGAGCTGCCCGCGGCCTCGGGCGAGCGGTACGACGAGGCGGGGATGCGCTCCGTCGACCAGTGACCGGGACTCACGGGACACCGGGGAGCCCTGCCGGCGGCTGATGCGAAGCCCCGCCGGCAGGGCTCCGTCGTGCTCCCCGTCCGGTGGGCCGGGCCTGCTGTCCCCGGCGCCCTCGCGGGCAAGACGATGCCCCGCATGGAACTGGCTCCGCAGGTCGCCGCCCTCGTCGTCGCCGCCATCGGCACCGGTCCTGTCCGCGATCGCCGGGTTCGGCGGTGGGGTGCTGCTGCCGCCGGTCAGTCCCCTTTGCCCTGTTGTCATCGCCAGCCACTATCGTGCCGTGCCATGGCCGATGATCCGCGGGGCGAAACCTCCTCCCCAGCCCGCCGAGTGCTCGGCGACACGCGTCCGTTGACCGGGCGGGCGACGGAAACGCAGGAGCTGGTGCGCGCGCTGACCGGCCTCGGCAGCGGGCCGGGGAAGGCCGTCGCGCTCGTCGGGGAACCCGGCATCGGCAAGAGCGCCCTGATGTGGGCGCTCGCGGCCGAGGCCCGAACCGCCGGCATCCCCGTGTGCACCGCTCGCGGGCGGACCGCGACCGCGTCCCCGGCCGTCGGGGACCCGCGGCGACAGGATGTCCGTGACGTCGCCGCGCGCGCGGCCGAGGGCGGACCCCTGCTGGTGGTCGTGGAGGACTTCCACCTCCTCGCGGAGGACCAGCAGCCCCACGTGGAGCGGTTGCTGCAGCGGGCCGCTGCCGGGCAGGTGCTGTGCCTCATCGCCTGCCGGCAGCGCCAGTTGTCGCCCCGGTACGCGGAGCTGGTCTCCCGGGCGGCGTCCGCGGGGCTGCTGGAGGTGTGGAACCTCGGGCCGTTGTCCCGCGCGCAGGCCGGGGAACTCCTCGGGGACCGTCCCGACGCCGACGAGATCCACCGTGAGGCCGAGGGCAACCCGCTCTACCTCAAGGCCCTCGGCGGACGCGGCCCGGACGCCGCCGCGGCGTCGACGGCCGTCCTCGGCGAACTGGCGGGCCTCGACGACGAGTCCCTCGCGGTCCTCCAGGCGGCGGCGGTCCTCGCCGAGCCGTTCCACCCCGCTCTGCTGGCCGCCGTCGCCGGACAGGACGTCGCCGCCACGGTCCGCGTGCTGGACACGCTCACCCGCCTCGACCTCGTCCGGCCCGCCACACCCGCGCCGCAGCTCGCGCTGCGCCACCGGGTGGTCGGCGACGTCGTCTACGAGCGACTGGAACCCAGTCGTCGCGTCACCCTGCACCGGCGAGCCGAATCCGCGCTGGCCCGGCAGGGCGTTGCCATCGCCAGGCGCGCCCATCACGCCGCGCGCGCCGCCGATCCCGGCCGTCCGGAGGACGCGACCATCCTGATCGCCGCCGCCCGCGACATGCTGTACGGCTCCCCCGCCGTCGCGGCCGGTCATCTGCAGGCCGCGCTGCCTTCGCTCCGCCCGGGTCAGGGGCACTGGCACGAGGCGCAGGTCCTGCTGGCCCGCGCCCGCCTGCTGACCGGTGACGCCGCCGAGAGCCGCGAACTGCTGGACGCCCTGCGGTCGGCCGTGCCCGACCAGCGCGGCGAGGCCGGCGCGCTCGTCGACTCCAGCCGGATCGAGCGGAGCCTGGGACGGTACGCCGAAGCCGGCGCCCTGGCACGTTCCGGGCTCGCGACGCTGGCCGACCAGGACGCCGCGATCGCGGCCGCCCTGCACATCGAACTGGCCGACCACGCCTACGACGTCCAGGAGTACGCGACCTCCCGGCGGCACGCCGACACGGCCGCGGCCATCGCCCGGCAGCACCAGGACCGGATCGGCGAGGCCCAGGCGCTGGCCCAGGGCGCGCTCGGCCACCTGTTCACCGGCGACCTGACCACGGCGCAGGAGCGGGCGACGGCCGCGGCCGGGCTCGTCGACGCCGCATCGGACACCTCGCTGCTCACCAACCTGAACGCCTCACTGCAGTTGGGCATGACCGAGGGGATGCTGGGACGGCTGGTCGACGCCGAACGGCACCTCACGCGTGCCGCGGACCTGTCGCGGCGCACCGGTCAGACGTACGTCCAGCCGCAGATCCTCACGGTGCTGGCCAACACCCACCTGCGGCGCGGGAATCTGGACAGCGCGCTGGCGGCCCTCGACGAGATCGACCGCCGCGCCTCGGGAGCGGGCACCCCGGCGGAGGGAGCCGTCAGTTCGATGGTGCGGGCCGAGGTCCTCTTCTGGCGGGACGGTCCGGGCGACCTGGCCCAGGCGGAGGCGTCGGCCGCACGCGCCCTGGCCACCGCCAGCGCCTCGCCGACCGCGTGGGCGGTCACCGTCCGCTGCTTCCACGCCGAGTGGGTGCAGCGCACCGGCGATCCGGCGCGGTCCCGCTGGCTGCTGCTGGACGCGGCGGGCGGCGCCGGGCTGCCCCGGCTGACCGCCTGGCGCAAGCCCCGCTGGTGCGACACCCTCGCCCAGGCCTCGCTCGCCCTGGGCGACCGCGCGTCGGCCGAGCACTGGGCCGACCTCGCCGGACAGTGCCTCGAACAGCTTCCCTCCCCCGGCCGCAAGGGGTTCGCTCTGCGCGCCCGCATGCGCGCCCACGCCGCAGGCGGGGAAACGGAAGCGGCGCTGCGTCAGGCACAGGAGGCGGTCTCCGACTTCTCGCTCAGCGGTGAGCGCCTCGAGGCCTGCGTCACCCTGCTCGCGGCGGCCGAACTGTCCCTGGACGCGGGACGGACGGACGGTGTCGCGGGCCGGCTGGACGGAGCCGCGGTCCTCGCCGACAGTTGCCGCTCCGCGCGCCTGGGCGGCGACGTCGCCCGCCTGCGCGCCCGGCTGGCCGCGGCCGCCGGGGCCGATGACGCGCTGCCCGCCCTGACGGCGCGCGAGCGCGAGATCGCGCGCCTGGTCAGCACCGGCATGACCAACAACGAGACGGCCGGGGCCCTCTCCCTGAGCGTGCGGACGGTGGAGACCCATCTCGGGCAGGTGTATCGCAAGCTCGGCGTCTCGAACCGCACCAGCCTCACCCGCATGATGCTGAACAACGCCGCCCCCGGCGACAGGCCGGTCCCGGAGCATCGAGCGCCGGACGGTCGGTGAGCGCAACCGGGCGTGTTCCCCGCCGCGTCGTAGAGAGCGGCTCGACCGGCGGGAGCGACGGGAGGCGGACGGCCGCATGCGGTGGAACGTGATCGTCCGGACGGGCGCGCTGCTGTTCGGCGTGGCCGCGGTCGTCTGCGGGGCCGTGTGGTCGGTGGCCCCCTACCGGGACGCCGTCGCGTTGCGGCATGCGCGGCTGTGCCCCGGGGACGTGCCGACCCCGGCCCCGGCCGCGCACGGGTGCGTGGCGCGCGAGATCGGGCGGGTGACGGGGCGCCGTACGTACGAGGACGCGACCTCCGATGCGGGAGGGACGACCACCAAGTGGACCCACTACGAGGTGACGTACCGCCGGGCGTCCGGCGTGCGGGAGACCCGGGAGGTCGTCCCGGCCGTCTACGACGCCGCCGCTTCGCACCCGCGCGCGGAGCTGGACACCTGGCGGGGCGCGGTGGTCCGGATCACCGTCTCCGGCCGTGCCGACGGGTTCGACCCGCCTTCCGCGGGCGCCCTGGGCCGTTCGGCTCTGCTGGCCTGGGCAGGGCTGGGGCTGCTCGTCTGGTTCCTGCTGGGCGACGGCACCCTTCGCCATCTCTTCGGGAACCTCGGCCTTCGCCCCGTCGGATGGCTCGGGTCCGGAGTCGTGTCCGGCCTCGCGGTCCATGTCGTGCAGAGCTACCGGTTGAGCACGGGGGACTACGCGTTCGGAGCGCTGCTCTGGCTCCTCTTCCTGGCCTCCGCCGCGGGCTGCGTCTTCAGCGGCGGCCGCCGAGCGGACTCCCTGGCCCAGGTGGCACTGCGACGTCGACGGCACTGCGGGCCGCCCCGTCGACGGGCGGCCGTCTGACGCCCGTCGACGGTTGAGCACGCGCGGGCCCGCGCCTCCCCGGGGCTGCCGCGATCGCCTCCTCGGTCGCGCCGGGCCGCCCGTCGTCCGTCACGGACGGAGCCGGTCCACGCCGGGGAACCGCACGGCCGTCGGGCCCCCGGCGCGTCGTTCAGGACCTGCCGTAGCCTGCCGCGGCCACATTGGCCTGGACGGCGTTCTCGGTGGCGTCCGAGGGATAGCCGGACGTCATGACGCCCTCGTAGAAGGTCCCGGCGGCGCCGTGGCTGTTGTCGCCCCCGATGCCGAGGATGATGGCTCCCTCCTTCTTCATCGGGTTGTACCCCGAGGCGTTGGGGCGTGGTCCGTTGTAGAAGGTCGACAGACCACATCGATCGGTTCTGCGGACGGACACTGCGGATGACAGGAATCCCGCACCGATCGTCAAGAGCCGCGACGGAGTCGGAGCCGACGAGCCGTGACCCGCCCCCTCAAGCGCCCGCACCGGACGACGAGCCCGTGCTGATGTGTCGAAGCGCTTCGACACCGTCTTCTGGCGGTGAGGTCTGCCAACGGCTGGTCGTGGAGGAAGATGCCGGGCAAGCGCCCTCTTGTATCGCGAGAAACATGTCACTAGCGTTCACGGCCAAGTGAAGCGCTTCGACACCAAGGAGAAGGCCACCAGGTCGCCCCCGGCGACGCCCCACCGGAAAGGCTCCGGGCGGCCAAGCCTTTCCAGCCCTCTCACGGCGCAGCCATGACAGCCGTACCCAGAGCCCCTGCGTCCCGCTGATCTTACGAGTGACCAGTTCGAACCACGATCAAGAAAGCAGGGCAGCCATGAGCAGCCCACCGCAGATCATCCGCTGGGGCCACCGGGCCCTGCGGGTCGAGATCGGCGTCGGCGACGACGGCGCGGCCCGTCTCACCGGCCTCGGCGTCCCCGGCGGGACGTCCGCCGAGCCACGCTCATGGCCTCCCCTGCCGCTGGTGGAGGTGACGGCCGCGGGCCACGGCCGATCCTGGTCGAGCGGTCGCCTCATCGACACGACCCTCGGCGGGCGGCTGCGGTACCGCGGCCACCGGGCAGGCCGCGACGGCGAGCTGCACACCCTGACCGTCGAACTGTGCGACCCGCAGACCGGCCTCGTCGCGGAGGTGCGCTACGGCTCGCCGGACGGGGTGCCGGCGCTGCGCGGCGAAGTGGTCCTGCGCAACGACGGGGAGGCCGCCCTGCACCTGGAGTCGGTCTCGTCCCTCGTCGTGGGCTGCCTCGCGGACGGATCAGGGGCCATCGGGGACGCGGACCTCCTGTGGGCCGAGAACGACTGGCTCGCCGAATGCCGCTGGCAGCGCATGCCGATGCGGGTGACCTCGCCGGTCCTCGACGACCGCGTGGTCTACGACAACGGCAAGGGGGAGTTCACCCGCACCGGGCGGGGCGTGTGGTCCAGCTGCGGCCGGCTGCCCATGGGAGGCCTGACCGACCGTCGCTCCGGACGCACCTGGCTGTGGCAGATCGAGCACAACGGCGGCGGCTGGCACTGGGAGTGCGGAGAACGCGACCAACTGGCCTACCTGGCCCTCTTCGGGCCCAACGACACGCACCACGGCTGGCGGCAGCCTCTGCGCCCGGGCGCGGAGTTCCGCACGGTCCCGGTCGCGCTCGCTCTCAGCGACGACGGCGGCCCCGACGAGGCGTTCGCCGCGCTCACCCGCTACCGCCGCGTCGTCCGCCGCCCGCACCCCGACCACCGGTGGCTCCCCGTCATCTTCAACGACTACATGAACTGCCTGATGGGCGACCCGACGACCGGGAAGCTGCTGCCCCTGATCGACGCGGCGGCCGAGGCGGGTGCGGAGTACTTCGTCATCGACGCCGGCTGGTACGACGACGAGGACGGCGGCTGGTGGGACAGCGTCGGCGCCTGGGAACCGGCCGCCTCCCGCTTCCCGGGCGAGCGCGGGATCCACGAGGTGCTCGACCGCATCCGCGACCGCGGCATGGTGCCCGGCCTGTGGCTGGAACCGGAGGTGATCGGCGTGCGCAGCCCCGTCGCCGAGTCCCTGCCCGCCGAGGCGTTCTTCCGCCGCGACGGCGTCCGCGTCACCGAGACCGGCCGCCATCACCTCGACCTGCGCCACCCTGCCGCCCGTGCCCATCTGGACGAGGTCGTGGACCGCCTGGTGGGCGCCTGGGGGGTCGGCTACCTCAAGCTCGACCACAACATCGACCCCGGCTCCGGCACCAGCGCCCACCCCGGTGAGACCCCGGCGGCCGGTCTGCTCGGCCACAACCGCGCCCATCTCGACTGGCTCGACGGCGTTCTCGACCGGCATCCGCACCTCGTGCTGGAGAACTGCTCCTCCGGCGGCATGCGCATGGACTACGCGCTGCTGTCCCGGCTGCAACTGCAGTCCACCAGCGACCAGCAGAACCTCCAGCGCTACGCCCCCATCGCGGCCTCCGCGCCGACCGCCGTCACTCCCGAGCAGGGCGCCGTCTGGGCCTACCCGCTGCCGCAGGACTCCCCGGACGAGGTCGCCTTCACCATGGCCAACGCCCTCCTGGGCCGCATCCATCTGTCCGGCCCGCTGTCCGAGCTGGGCCCCGGCGCCCGCGCCCTGGTCCACGAGGGCGTCGCCGTCCACAAGGCCCTCCGCGCCGACCTGGCCCGGGCGACGCCCGCCTGGCCGCTCGGCCTGCCCGCCTGGGACGACCCCTGGCTCGCCCTGGCCCTGCGCACCCCGGCCACCACCTACCTCACCGTCTGGCGCCGCCCCGGCCCCGAAGCCACCGCCGCGATCCCCGTGCCTCACCTGCGCGGCGTCGCGGCCCGGGCCGAGGTGCTCTACCCCTCGGTGAACCGGGCCGCGTCCTCCTGGGACCCGGATGCCGCCGACCTCACGCTGACGCTGCCCACGGCGCCGTCCGCCGTGCTGATCCGGCTCACCCACCCGGTACCGGACACGCACTGAACCGTCCTCGCCACCTCCCGACCCGTACGAGACGAAGGACCCGACCGAGTGTCAGACGAGCAGCAGACGGCCGCCGCCCCGTCCCGCGCCACGTTCCCCAACCCCGTGATCCCCGGCTTCCACCCCGATCCCAGCATCTGCCGCGTGGACGACGACTACTACGTCGTCTGCTCCAGCTTCGAGTACTTCCCCGGCATCCCCGTCTTCCACAGCCGCGACCTGATCCACTGGACGCAGATCGGCAACGCCCTCGACCGGCCCAGCCAGCTGCGCCTGAGTGCCGGCACACCGTCGTCCGGCGGCATCTACGCCCCCACGCTGCGCCACCACGACGGCCGATTCTGGCTGATCGTCACCAACGTGACCGGCGACGGCGGCAACATGCTGTTCAGCGCCGCCGATCCCGCCGGGCCCTGGTCCGAACCGGTCCGTCTGCCCGGCGTCCCGGGCATCGACCCGGACCTCGCCTGGGACGAGGACGGCGTCTGCCGGTGCACCGTCGCCGGGGTCTCCCAGGTGCGCATAGACCCGCGCACCGGCGAGACGTCCGGACCGCCGCGCAGGCTCTGGTCCGGCGCGCCCGACGCCAAGGCCCCCGAGGCGCCGCACCTGTACCGGATCGGCGACTACTGGTACCTGCTCATCGCCGAGGGCGGCACCGAGCGCTGCCACGGCGTCTCGATCGCCCGCGGACGCACGCCGGACGGCCCGTTCGAGCCGTGCCCGCACAACCCGGTCCTCACCCATCGCGGCACCGACCACCCCGTTCAGAACACCGGTCACGCCGACCTGGTCCAGGGCCCCGACGGCTCGTGGTGGATGGTGGTGCTCGGCGTCCGGCCGCGCGGCGGCACCCCGGGCTGGCACGTGCTGGGCCGCGAGACCTTCCTGACGCCGGTCGAGTGGGTGGACGGCTGGCCCGTCGTCGCCACGGTGAAGGCGGAACTGCCCGCGCCCTCCTGGCCGTTGGTCCCCACGCCCGTCGAGCCGGTCCGGGACGACTTCGATCTGAGCGAGCTGCGACCGCGGTGGATCTCGGTGCGCGACCGTCCGGCAGAGCACTGCACCACCGAGCAGCGGCCCGGCTGGCTGACCCTGCGCGCGCGGGGCGCCTCGCTGGACGACCCGGACGTCGTGTTCGTCGGCCGCCGCCAGCAGCACCTGACCTGCCGGGCGCGCACCCGGGTCGACCCCGGCGAAGGACGCGGCGGTCTCGCCGTCCGCCTCGACGAGCGACACCACTACGAGATCGAGGCCCGCGAGGGAGAGGTACGCGTGCTCAGCCGCGTCGGAACGCTGCGCACCGTCGAGGCGTCCCGCTCCGTGCCCGCCGGCCCCGTCACCCTCGTCGCACACATCACCGACGCCCCGCAGCGGGACGCGCGCAGCGGACCCGACATCCTCACGCTCGGCGTCGAGGAGGCGGACGGCACGTTCACCGCGCTCGGCTCCCTCGACGGCCGCTATCTGTCGACCGAGGTGGCCGGCGGCTTCACCGGCCGCGTCATCGGCATGTACGCCTCGGCCGGGGCCGTCCACTTCGACTGGTTCGACTACGAGCCGCTGCGCCCCTGATCCGGAGCCGCGCACGGACACCGCGTCGTCGCCGCAGGACGCCCCCTGGACCACCGGTCGCCTCCATCCCCGCGCGGGCGGAACTCCCGCTCGGACAACGGAAAGGTCCGAGGATGAAGGGAACACGCCACCGCACCGGCCGCCGCAGCCGCGGGCGCTGCGGCCGCGGCGCGGGCGCGTCGCGGCCGGAGGAAGGCGGTTTGCGCTCGGGTCAGCCGGTCATCGCGTCCCGGACGAGCGCGGTGTCGACGAACTGCTCGAAGCGGACGATGAGACCGCCGCGCACGACGAAGTGGTGCGCCACCCTGACGTCGATCGGTTTGCCGGTGCCGTTGTTGACGGCGGTGTAGCGGGCCAGGACCACCACGTTCTCGCCGTCGACGACATAGGTGTCGTCGTGGGCGGTCCAGTCGGTCCAGTCCGCGCCGAGCCGTTCCATCACGTGGGCGGTGACGCCGTCCGGGGTGCGGTAGGTGCCCGCCAGGGGGAAGCCGGCCATCTCGGTCCACTCGACATCCGGGGCGAGGGTGGACCGAAGGGCTTCCAGGTCACCGGCCGCGGAGGCCAGGTACTGGCGGCGTACGACGTCGGCGGGGGCGGTGGAGGTCGCGAACTCGCTCACGTTCAGCCCCACTTCATCTCACCCTTGGCGACCTTCGCGCCGATCTGCGCGGCGATCAGCATGCCGTTGTCCGGGTAGCGCTTGATCAGCGCCTCGGTCAGGGACGCGCCGTCGGCGGCCTGCCCGAGCTCCTCCTCGAAGGCGACCAGATAGTCGCGGGTGGCGGAGACGGCGGACGCGTCCGCCGCCGTCCCGGGCAGGCGGTGGCCGGGCACGACCAGCTGCGGGTCCAGCGCGGCCATCTCGTCCAGCAGGGCGATCCAGGCGGCGCGGTCTCCGGCGGTCGGCGTGTCGGCGACCCAGACGTGCTCCTGCTGGAAGAGCAGGACGCCGCCGAGCAGGGCGCGGTGCTCGGCCTGCCACAGGTAGTGGCGGTCGGGGAGCTCGGCCGGGCCGCCCTTCAGCTCGAAGGTGTGCCCCTCCAGGGTGAGGTCGCCGGTGAGGGGTTCGAGGTCCACCAGCCGGGTCGGCAGGTTGGCGCCGAGAGCCGCCCAGGCCTTGAGCTTGCCCTCGTAGGACTGCTGGATGTGCTCGATGACCAGCGGGGTCGCGACGAACCTCGCCTGCGGGAAGGCGTCGGCGACGACCTCCGCGCCGAAGTAGAAGTCGGGGTCGGCGTGGCTGACGAAGACGGTGGTGAGCGTCTTCCCGGAGTCGAGGATCTCGGCGGCCAGGCGGTGACCGTCGGCGCGGGTGAAGGCGGCGTCGACCAGCAGGGCCTCGCTCTCGCCGGTGACGAGGGTGGCGGTCTTGTTCTTGCTGCCGGCCGGGAAGTCCAGGTCGAGGACCTTGAAGTCGAGCGTGCTCATGGCTGTTCCTTGGGGGAGGTTCGGGGGCGGTCGGGCGGAAGTTCGGGGGAGGTCGGTCGGGGGATCAGAAGGAGCGGGTGGAGGCGAAGGCCGCGAGGCGCCGCTCCACGTCTTGGGCGCCGGCTCGGCCGCGCGCCAGCACGGTCGCCCCCTCTCCGTCGGCGGCGAGGAGGGTGGGGAAGGCGTCGACGCCCAGCGCGGCGGCACGCGCGAAGTCGGCTTCGGCCGCGGACCCCGCCTCGGCCCCTTCGTACGCGGCGACGACGAGGTCGGCGTCCAGGCCGGCCCGCTCGGCGATCTTGCGGTAGGTCGCCGGGTCGGAGAGGCTGAGGCCGTCGACGTAGAAGGCGTGCTGCAGCGCCGTGGCCAGTTCGACCGCCCGTGCGGGGGCGGCCCTGCGCAGAGCGGCGAAGCCGCGCGCGGCGGCCTGGGAGTCCATGACGAACGAGCCGTCGGCCGTGAGCCGCTCGTAGGCCTCGCCGAACTCGGCGCCGGTGAGCTGCGCGATCTGGGCGTTGGCGCCCCGGACGTACCCGAACTCGCGGATCGGGACGCGGCGGGAGCCCGTGAACAGGCCTCCGGAGACCACTTCCACGTCGAGCCCCGGATGCCGAGCGGCCATTTCGCGCAGTGTCGGGGAGAAACCGTGCGACCAGCCGCAGTAGGCGTCGAAAACGTAGATCAGCTTCATCGAGCACCTCGGCAGAGCAGGTGTGGCGCCCGCCGGATGCGGGCGGCTCGCCGGTCCAACAATACCTGACTAGTCAGATATTCCGCTGTGTGAGCGGAGGCGGCGCGCCGCCGAAGCCGCCGCCATCGGCCGTTCGCCTTGGCCGGCGACAGGAGCGGGCGGGCTACCAGCGGTGAGTTCTCACTGGTGACCCGCCCATGCCTCGGAAGCTTCCCCTACAAGATCGGCCCGCTCTGCACCAAGCGCTGACCTCGCCCCCCGCACCGGACACGCGGCGGCGGCCTCAGGGCCGTCGCCGTGCGTGGTGAACTCCCGCACGAGATCCGCTCGTCGCCGCCCCCTATCCGACGGGCGCCGGGTCCGCCGTGGGGAGCGGAGCCGGCGGGGCGGCCGGCCGGGTCAGACGTTGACGCCGAAGTCCGCGGCGATGCCGGCCAGTCCGGAGGCATAGCCCTGTCCGACCGCGCGGAACTTCCACTCGCCGCCGTTGCGGTACAGCTCGCCGAACACCATGGCCGTCTCCGTCGAGGCGTCCTCGGACAGGTCGTAGCGGGCGATCTCGACACCGCCGGCCTGGTTGACGACCCGGATGAAGGCGTTGCGGACCTGCCCGAAGCTCTGGCCACGGCTCTCGGCGTCGTGGATGGACACCGGGAAGACGATCCGGGTGACCTCGGCGGGCACGGCGGCGAGGTTCACCTTGACGGACTCGTCGTCGCCCTCGCCCTCGCCGGTGAGGTTGTCGCCGGTGTGCTCGACCGAGCCGTCGGGGCTGGTCAGGTTGTTGTAGAAGACGAAGTGGCGGTCGGACAGGACCTTCCCGGACGCGTCCAGGAGCAGGGCCGAGGCGTCGAGGTCGTAGTCGGTGCCCGTCGTGGTGCGCACGTCCCACCCCAGGCCGACGAGCACTGCGGTCAGACCCGGCGCCTCCTTGTCGAGTGAGACGTTGCCGCCCTTGGACAGGGAAACTCCCACGGTGAACTCCTTCGTCGATGCGACAGGTCCGGGCCGTCACGGCCCGGACCTGAAATCTACATCACTGTAGAAAACGGTGAAGGGCCCCGGCGTTCACGTGAGTTGCCCGCGGCGGGCGCCCGACGTGAGACATGACGAGGAACACGGCGAGCCCCGCCGGCAGCCGGATGGATCCGGCGCGGGCGGGGCTCGGTGCTCCCTGGCGGGTGCGGTCGCGGCGCTGTGGACGGCGACCGGCGGCGCGGCGCGCCGTGACGGCGGCGCCGAAGTCGGTCACTGCGTGGTGAGCATGCCTTCCCGCAGGCGGGTCAGCAGGCGGGTGATCAGCCGGGAGACGTGCATCTGGGAGACGCCCAGACGCTCGCCGATCTCCTTCTGGGTCAGCTCCTCGACGAAGCGCCAGTGGATGATCCTGCGGTCCCGCTCGTCGAGTTCGGCGATCATGGGGGCGAGGGCGTGGAAGTCCTCGACCAGGCCGAGGGCCGCGTCCTCGTCGCCGATGAAGTCCGCGAGCGCGGCCTCGCCGTCCTCGCTGCCGCTGATCGCCGCGTCCAGAGAGGCCGACTTGTAGCCGTTGGAGGCCAGCTGCGCGTCGACGACCTCCTCCTCCGGCAGGCTCATCAGCTCGGAGAGCTCCTTGGTGGTCGGCGTCCGGCCCAGCCGGCTGCGCAGTTCCTCGTTGGCGCGGGCCAGCTGGACGCGGGCTTCCTGGAGTCGGCGCGGCACATGCACCGCCCAGGAGGTGTCGCGGAAGAAGCGCTTGATCTCGCCGACGATGTACGGCACCGCGAAGGAGGTGAACTCGACCTCGCGGGTGAGCTCGAACCGGTCGATGGCCTTGATCAGACCGATCATGCCGACCTGGACGATGTCCTCCATCTCCTCCGGTCCGCGGCTGCGGAAGCGGCCGGCGGCGTAGCGGACGAGGGACATGTTCATCTCGATGAGCGTGTTGCGGGCGTACTGGTATTCGGGCGTCCCCTCCTCCACCAGCGTGAGCTGGTCGAAGAACACCTTCGACAACTCCCGCGCGTCCTTCGGCGCCACCTTGGACGGGTCCGCGATCTCCGGAACCTCCACGGTCCGCCCAGCCGCCGGCGCGGTCGTCGTCGTCAACATGATGTGCCCCTCCCAGTCGATCAGGCTCGTCCTTGCCGCTCCCTGCTCCGGCAAGGACGCGGCTACCCCGGGTCTCGGCATGCATGCCTAAGTTTTTTCATCCGATTCCCCGGCCCGGTGTCGGGCGGCCCACGGACCGGCGTCTCCGCGCCGGACGGGGGCGCGCCGCCGCCGCTCAGCCGTCGTCCCCGTGGCTGCGGACGACCTCCTTCACCTTGGCCAGCGCGAAACCCCAGCCCTGTTCCACGGTCGGCTTGGCCGGGACGGCGATCTCGTCGGGGTTGGTGAGGACGTCCAGCAGGACGGGCCCGGGGGTGTCGAAGGCGCGGCGCACGGCGCCCTCCAGGTCGGCCGGGTCGGTCACGCGGATGCCGGTGATGCCCATGGCTTCGGCGACGGCCGCGAAGTCGGGGTTGTCCAGCACGGTGCCGAACTCGGGGAGGCCGGCCTGCTCCTGCTCCAGCTTCACCATGCCGAGCCGGCGGTTGTCGAAGACGACGAGCTTGACGGGAAGGCGGTGCGTCTTGAGGGTCATGAGGTCGCCGAGGAGCATGCTGAGCCCGCCGTCGCCGCAGAAGGCCACGACCTGGCGTTCGCGGTCCAGGCACTGGGCGCCGAGGGCCTGGGGCATGGCGTTGGCCATGGAGCCGAGGTTGTAGGAGCCGATCAGCCGGCGCTGCCCGCGCATCTCGACGAAGCGGGAGAGCCACACCGTGGCCATGCCCGTGTCGGAGGTGAAGACGGCGTCGTCGGCGGCGATCCGGTCCACGAGGGCGGCCAGCGCCTCGGGACGGATGTCGTGGGTGCGGTTGTCCAGGGCGGAGCGGACGCGGCCCACGAGGCCCTTGTCGTGCGCCGGGTCGGCCAGCCGGGCCTGTCCGGCGCGCCACTTGTCGAAGCGTTCACGGGCCTTGTCCAGGTGCGAGCGGTCGCGTGCGCCCTCGGTGCCGGCGGGCGGGGCGCCGAGCCGGCCCAGGAGGTCGCGCACGGTGGCGCCGGTGTCGGCGACGAGCCCGACGTCGACGGGCACCCGGCGGCCGATGTGGGCGGCCTCGGTGTCGACCTGGATGACGGTGCGGCCCTCGGGATACCAGTCGCGGTAGGGGAAGTCGGTGCCGAGCAGCAGGAGCGTGTCGGCGTCCTGGAGTGCCGAGGCGGCCGCCGGGTTGCCGATCAGTCCCGTCTGACCGACCTGGAAGGGGTTGGCGTCGCCCTCGAAGCCCGCCTTGGCCTTCAGGGTGAGCACCATGGGCGCGGCCAGGCGGTCGGCCAGCGCGAGCACGTCCTCGCGTGCGTCGCGCGCGCCCTGGCCGACGAGCAGCGTGACCCGTTCGGCGGCGTCGAGGAGTTCGACGGCCCGGCCCACGGCGGACTCGTCCGGCCGGCTCAGGGGCGGGTTCAGGGAGAACCGCGCCGGACGGTCGGCGGTCAGCTCCTGCTCCCCCAGGTCGCCGGGCACGGTCAGGACGGCGACGCCCTTGCGGCCCAGGGCGTTGCGCACCGCCGTCTCCAGCATCTGCGGCAGTTGGTCGGGCGAGGTGATGGTCGCGCGGAAGACGGCCACGTCGCTGAAGAGGGCGTCGTTGTCGACCTCCTGGAAGTAGTCGCTGCCCAGTTCCGCGAGCGGCACCTGGCCGGCGATCGCCAGCACCGGGGTCCGGCTCTTGGCCGCGTCGTACAGCCCGTTGAGCAGGTGGACGGAACCAGGTCCGACGGTGCCCATGCAGACGCCGAGGGTGCCGCTGAGCTGCGACTGGGCGCTCGCGGCGAACGCCGCCGCCTCTTCGTGCCGACAGCTCACCCACTCCAGCCCCTCGGTGGTGCGGATCGCGTCGGTCACCGGGTTGAGCGCGTCTCCCACGACGCCGAAGACCTGGCGCACGCCGAGTTCGCTCAGCGCGTCCACGATGACACGGGCAACGGTACGGGCCACTTGATGCTCCAGTTCAGACGGTGAATCGGTCAGGGTCGGCGGCCTTCCAGTCGGCCGCCCAGGCCAGAGGGGGCTCGGCGAGCAGCTGCCCCGGCTCCAGCCACTCGTACAGCTCCGCGTAGGAGCGCTCGGTATAGGGGTCGATGCGCCGTCGGAGCATGTGCGGGCGCAGCTGGGCCGGGTCGGTGACGCCCATGGACGCCATGATCTGCAGGGCGCTGGCCACGGTCGCTTCCTGGAAGCGCCGGACGCGCGGCGTCTTGTCTCCGACGTCGAGGGCGCGGGCGCGCCGGGGGTCCTGCGTGGTGACCCCGGTGGGGCAGGTGTTCGTGTGGCATCGCTGGGCCTGGATGCAGCCGACGGCGAACATCATCGCCCGTGCGGCGTTGCCGTAGTCGGCGCCCTGGATCATGCGTTTGACCAGGTCGGTGCCGGTGGCGATCTTGCCGCTCGCGCCGATCTTGATCAGGTCCCGCAGGCCCGTTCCGACCAGGGCGTTGTGCACCGTGAGGAGCCCTTCGGTGAGCGGGGTGCCCACGTGGTCGGCGAACTCCAGGGGTGCCGCGCCGGTGCCGCCCTCCGCGCCGTCCACGATGATGAAGTCCGGGGTGACGCCCTCCTCCAGCATGGCCTTGCACACGGCGAGGAACTGCCGGCGCGACCCCACGCAGAGCTTGAACCCGGTCGGCTTGCCGTCGGCCAGCTGCCTCATGCGGCCGATGAAGCGGACCAGTTCGCGCGGCGTGGAGAAGACCCTGTGGTAGGGCGGCGAGACGACCGTCCGCCCTTGGGGCACGTCCCGGACCCCGGCGATCTCGGCGTTGACCTTGGGCCCCGGCAGGACGCCCCCGATCCCCGGCTTGGCGCCCTGGGAGAGTTTGAGGGACACGCACTTGACGTGGTCGTGCGCGGCCTTGTCGGCGAACTCGGCAGGGTCGAAGTCGCCGTCCTCGGTGCGGCAGCCGAAGTATCCGGTGCCGATCTCCCAGACGAGGTCGCCGCCGGGACGCAGGTGGTACTCGGACAGGCCGCCCTCGCCGGTGTCATGGGCGAAGCCTCCGGCCGCCGCGCCCCCGTTCAGCGCGAGGATCGCGTTGGCCGACAGCGAGCCGAAGCTCATGGCCGACACGTTGAGCAGCGCCATGTCGTAGGGGCGGGTGCAGTCGGGGCCCCCGATGTGCACGCGCGGCGGCGTCCTGGGCACCTCGCGGGGCGCCATCGACGGCACCAGGAACTCGTAGCCGGGCAGGTACACGTCGCGTTCGGTGCCGTACGGCTCCTCGGCGGCGGTGCCCTTCGCCCGCTCGTAGACGATGCTGCGCACGTCGCGGTCGAAGGGGCGTCCGTCGTAGTTGCGCTCGATGAAGTACTGCTGGAGTTCCGGACGGATCCGCTCCATGAGGTAGCGGGCGTGGCCCAGGACCGGGTAGTTGCGCAGCACCGAGTGGCGGGGCTGCAGCAGGTCCCAGGCTCCCAGGAGCCCCAGCAGCAGCAGGGGGACCGCCGCGAACAACCAGAAGAGCGAGATGCCGACCGCCGCCGCCACCGCCACGAGAGCGGCGAGCAGGGTCGCGAGAACAATTCCGACGCGTGTCACCTCTCGCACCTTGCCCGCCAGCCGTTTCCCATGCGCCTCGGCGTGGCCCAAAAGGCTCATGAAATGGTCAAAGAACTCGCCCGAAGCCCTGCGGGATGAGCAGGAGGCCGACGCCGAGCGCGTCCTCGCCGCGCACCTGCTGGAAGTACAGGGGCAGCAGCGTCATCGCGCCGTACAGCGAGCAGCCGGCCGGGAAGATCAGGGCGCAGGAGGAGGCCACCGCCCGCTGGGGGAACAGGCGGACGTTGACCAGTGAGCCGTCGCGCGACAGCGCCCGGACCGTGGACCGTGAAGCCGGCGATCAGGGCGAGTCCGCCGGTCAGCGGGGCGAGCACCGCCACGTCGGCGAAGCCCGCGCTGCCGCCGACCCGGGACAGGCCGTAGACGAGCGCGGCGACGCCCGGGGAGAGCAGGAGCAGTCCGACGACGTCCGGGCGGGCGGGGCGCCGGGGGCGGGGCGGTCGTCGGGCAGGTTGCGGCGGGCGAGCCAGATGCCGGCGACGCCGAAGGGGACGTTGACCAGGACAGCCAGTGCCAGTCGGCCAGACGCAGGACGAGGCCGCCCGGGACGGGGCCCAGGATCGGGGCGAGTGCGGCGGGGACGGCGGGGACGGTGGGGACGGTGATGATGGTGATGATGGCCATGACCTTGCCGGTGGTGGGGCCCTTGGCGGCCTGCATGATCAGCGTGACGGTGAGCGGCATCATGACGCAGCCCCTGACGCCCCGACGCCCCCGACGCCCCCGACGCCCCCGACGCCCTGGATGACGCGGCGGTGCCCCTTCGGCTCGACCGCAGTGCCGCGGACCGCGGAGGACACCGCCGCCGCCCGCGGCGACCACGAAGCGAGTGCGGGAGGAAGGGGCGAACGGCCCTGCCGCCAGGCCCTGCCGTCGGCAGATCCGACGGCAGGGCCGACGACCGGCCTACTCCGGCCGGGATCCGGCGGAGCGGCCCCGCAGGAGGGCGAAGGCCGCGGCCGCGAGCCCCAGCACGCCGACGACCAGCCCGGCGACACCGAGCCCGCGGGCGGTCGAGTCGCTGTCGGACGCGGTGGCCGCCGAGCGCTCGGTGCTCTTGGCGGTCGCCGAAGGCGCCGTGGAGGCGCCGTCCTGCGCCGATCCCTCCGCCGTCCCCTCCGCGGCCTCCGCGGCCCTCGCGGTGAACCGCAGGACCGGGGCCGGGTTCTCCGGCTCCTCGCCGCCGGGCTCCGCGTCCTCGATCCAGCGGACCGTCTTGCCGTCGGAGTACGTCTGCAGGGTCTTGAAGGCGAGGCGGTCGGCGTCGTCGGGCAGCTGCCCGAAGGCCACGTCGAAGTCCTCGAACTGGCCGGCGCCGATCTTCCCGCCGGTCCAGGTGATCTCGGAGACGGCGTCGGTGATGGTGCCGTCGTCGGTCTTGACCGGCGTCTTGAGCCTCGTGTTCGTGACCTTGGCGGTCCAGCCGTCCCGCGGCGAGACGAGCACGCCGAGCACCGGGTGGTCGGTCGGCAGGAAAACCTGCACCTTGGTGGTGCTCGCCGTGCCCTCCTCGTTGGGGACGCGGAAGGTCAGGACGCCGTCCGTGGCGCCCTTGGCGTAGCTCTCGGGATGCACGGTGACATGCGCGCAGGCGACGCCGGCGGCGGCGAGGACTCCGGCGGCGGCGAGGGCGACGACGCCGGCGCGGCGCAGGGCGGTGATGCGAGTCGTGGACATGGCTGAGTGGATCTCCGTACTGGGGAGGAGGGACGTCTGACGTCGGATCGCGTACGACGTCTCCGCGGGCGGTCCTCTCCGGTGCACGGCGTACCGCAACCGGGCCTGCCGCGGCCGGTGCCTCCCGCCGGCCGCCGAACGTACGCAGCCGGGCGTCCTCGAGGCGCCCCGGAAGCCCCTCACCAGACGCCACCAGGCGGCGAGCCCCGGCACGAGGGCGACCGCCCACCGCAGCAGCGACCACAGCGCGGCCTCGCCGCGCCGCAGCCACCAGGTCAGCGCCAGGGCGGCGGCGAGGTGGGCGACGGTGGCGTGCGAGGTCAACGCGTGCGGGGTCGCCGCGTGCGCGGAGGAAGGGGCCATCCGCATCCCGTGCATGACCGTCGCGGAGTGCGGCCGGGCGGCGTGGAACGCGAGGTGCAGCGCGCCCTGGGACGCCAGCGTCCCCGCGCCGATGGCGAGGAGGGACCGCTCCCGACCGCCCAGCAGGAACGCGCCCGCGAAGACGGGCGCCGCCCCGGCGATCTGCGTCCACGCCGCGGGCGCCGCCCCCGTGGCCAGCGCGTGGCCTCCGGCCGCGAGCAGCACGCAGAGTACGGCGAACACCGCCGCGCGCAGGCTCCGCACCGCCGGGGACGCACTCATGTCCGCAGATGGTGTCACGCCGTGGGGGGATCCCTCCCCGCGCCTGCGCACGATCGTCGCCGCTCTCTTGTCGCCTGGTCCGACCCGCCTCCTGCCTCCTCCTTACGGGCCACGGGCGGGAGCCGTTCAGTTGCCCGAACGGACCGCCCGCCAGGGCGGAGACAGGGGCCGGATCGGGGCGCGGCGGGAGCGTGGGACACCGGCGCACGGAGGACTCGGCGGGCAACCCACGCAAGGAGCCGACATGTCCGGCAACGACGAGAAGCCGACCCGTCCGCTGGAGCAGGTGACCGGCGAGAAGGACGTGCACCCGGAGGAGGAGGGGGAGGAGGAGGGGCCGCGCCTCGACAGCACGAGGCGGACGCCCAGGAGGGAAGGCAGGACGCGACGTCCGGCACCCCGGACGCGGCCGTGGAGGACGAGCGACGCGGCCGTGGAGGACGAGCGACGCGGCCGTGGAGGACGAGCCGCGGTGACGGTGGACCAGCGACGGGACGTCGCCTCTTTCGGGGAGCAGGGCGGCGTCCTGTCGCGTCGGCGTCCGCCCGCCTCAGCCACTGTCCCGGCGCCCGCTCCGACCTCGTCGTCCTGGTGGCCGGCGGGTGGCCGGCCGTGTCGCCCTGGCTGCCGGGTCTGCACAAGACCGCCGTGTTCGACGGCGCCGAGATCGCCGACACGGCGATCGGCGGCCCCTACATCCTGCGGGCCGTGGTCTCGCTCGTCCTGCTGAAGCGGACGGCGACCATCCCGACCGCAGTCCGCCGGCCGTCGACGACCGCCTCTGAGCGACCCGAGCGGCGCTAACCGGACCGGGTGCGCCGGCCCCGCCGACCCTCGCGGCGAGGCGACCCGACGCCCATGTGGGCCAACCCGTCACCATCTCGGCGGTACACCCCGTCCGCGGCGCCACGCCGCGCGCTGACCCGCCGCCGGCCTTTCGCACCGGGCCTCGGCGCAGGGGAGGTGTGCGCCACGGCCAAGTGGTTACACGGCATCCGCCCCGTCGCTGCCAGGCGCGTCGGCGTGCGACGCCCGAGCGGTTACGGGACCTTGATACCTGAATGTGCACTTTCACCCACTGAGGGAACCGATGACTGCTGAGACTGAACCGGTCACATCGGTGCCGGTCGAGGGACGGCGCAGCCGGGGCCGCATGGTCGTCTCCTGGCTGACGACGACCGATCACAAGAAGATCGGTCACCTCTATCTGATGACGTCGTTCGCGTTCTTCCTGATCGGAGGGGCGCTGGCCATGGCGATCCGGGCGGAACTGGCGCGGCCGGGACTGCAGTTCCTGTCCCAGGAGCAGTACAACCAGTCGTTCACCATGCACGGCACGATCATGCTGCTGCTGTTCGCGACGCCGACCTTCGCCGGATTCGCCAACGCGATCATGCCCCTGCAGATCGGCTCCCCCGACGTCGCCTTCCCCCGGCTGAACATGTTCTCGTACTGGCTGTTCCTGTTCGGCGGGGTGATCGCGATGTCCGGCTTCCTCACCCCGCAGGGCGCCGCCGACTTCGGCTGGACCGCCTACACACCGCTCAGCGGCGGCGAGCGCACCACCTACCTCGGCGGCGACCTGTGGATCATGGGGCTGGCCCTGGCCGGCTTCGGCACGATCCTGGGCGCGGTCAACTTCATCACCACGATCATCTGCATGCGCGCACCCGGCATGACCATGTTCCGGATGCCGATCTTCACCTGGAACGTGCTGCTGACCTCGGTGCTGGTGCTCTTCGCCTTCCCCGTCCTGGCGGCCGCCCTGTTCGCGCTGGAGGCGGACCGCAAGTTCGGCGCGCACATCTTCGACCCGGAGAACGGCGGGGCGGTCCTGTGGCAGCACCTGTTCTGGTTCTTCGGCCATCCCGAGGTCTACATCCTCGCGCTGCCCTTCTTCGGCGTGATCACCGAGATCATCCCGGTCTTCTCGCGCAAGCCGATCTTCGGCTACATGGGCCTGGTCGGCGCCACCATCTCCATCGCCGGGCTGTCGGTGACCGTGTGGGCCCATCACATGTTCGCCACGCAGGCGGTGCTGCTGCCGTTCTTCTCCTTCATGACCTTCCTGATCGCCGTGCCGACCGGAGTGAAGTTCTTCAACTGGATCGGCACGATGTGGAAAGGCTCGATCTCGTTCGAGCCCCCGATGCTGTGGGCGGCCGGCTTCCTGGTCACGTTCCTCTTCGGCGGCCTGACCGGCATCATCCTCGCCTCGCCGCCGATGGACTTCCACGTCACCGACAGCTACTTCGTCGTCGCCCACTTCCACTACGTGCTCTTCGGCACGATCGTCTTCGCCATGTTCGGCGGCTTCAGCTTCTGGTGGCCGAAGATGACCGGCACCATGCTGGACCACCGGCTGGAGAAGATCCACTTCTGGACCCTCTTCGTCGGCTTCCACACCACCTTCCTCGTCCAGCACTGGCTCGGCGCCGAAGGCATGCCCCGCCGCTACGCCGACTACCTCGCCGCCGACGGCTTCACCGCCCTCAACACGGTGTCCTCGATCGGCGCCTTCCTCCTCGGCCTGTCCACGTTCCCCTTCCTCTACAACGTGTGGAAGACCGCCAAGTACGGCAAGCGCGTGGACGTCGACGACCCCTGGGGCTACGGCCGTTCCCTGGAGTGGGCGACCTCGTGCCCGCCGCCCCGCCACAACTTCGCCACCCTGCCCCGCATCCGCTCCGAGTCGCCGGCCTTCGACCTGCACCACCCCGAACTCGCCGAGATCGAGCACCACGAGAACGCCGGCACACGCGACGCCGTGGACGCCGACAGCCACAAGGGCGAACCCCGGTGATCTCCGGGCAGCCGCCCGGTCCGCGGGACCGGCACGCGGCGCGGCTGGCCAACGAGGTCGAGGGCTGCCTCCTCCTGCGGGCCGAACGGGACCGGGCCGAGCGCGAGGCCGAGACGCTCTGCTCGCGCCTGCCCTGACTCACCACGGCCCAGGCCGAGGACGTGACGCGCCACTGCACGCAGCAGCGCCTCGGCCTGACCCGGCAGGCCCTGCAGGTCACCGCCGACCGGGCCCTGCGGCTGCGGGCGGAGTACGAGGCGCGCTACGCGGCGCTGCGCAGGACCCTGCTGAAGTGGCACGCCGCGTGCGCCGTTCGCCTCCTCACCGCCACCGGCACGGGGTCGGCTCCACCTCCTGTCTGCTCACGCGGTAGGACGCCGTCCGGTCGTCCTGGACCGTCGTCCGCGTCCCTGTGCGCGGGGGGCGGCGGTTCAGGACGGCGGCGGACGACGCGACCGTGCTGCTGTGCGAATGGCTCGGCCCGCCCGCCGACCCCGGCCGCTACGAGGAGGCCGTCCGGCTGGCCGGACCGCCCCGGCCCGCCACATCCGACCCCGCCCCCGACTCCGACTCCGACCCCGACCCCGACCCGGTCCCGGCCGCCGGGACGGGTGAGGACGGCCGGCTCGACGCCCGCACGCGGCGGGGCCCTGAGCGAGGGAACTCGCTCAGGGCCCCGCGCCGAGCACGGAACGTTCGGCCGGGTCAGGGCTGGTTGCGCGCCTCGCCGGCGACCTGCCTGCCGGATTCGCGCGCTTGGTCCGTCACCTGGGCGGCCTGGTCACGGGCCTCCTCCTGGGTGGTGCGGGCCGCTTCCGCCGCGGTGTCCTTGACCTCCTGCGCCGCGCCCTCGGCGGCTTCCCTGGCGCCTTCCTTGAGGTGCTGCGCCGATTCGAGGGCGGCCTCCTTCACGGGCTCCAGCGCCTCGCCGCCGTGGGCCATCAGGTCGCCGGCCGTGCGCTGCTCCACCTCGGAGGCCGGCAGCAGCGAGGACGCCAGCATGCCGACGCCGAACGCGATCACTCCGGCGGCCAGCGGGTTGCCCTGGGTATGGCGCATCGCCTGGTCGGGCGCCTGCCGTATCGCCTCTCCCGCCTGATCGGCCGCGTCGCGCGCGGTCCCGGCCACCTGCTGGGTGCCGTCCTGCAGCGACCCGGTCGCCGACTGCGCGCCGCTCGCGACGCCGTGGGCGGTGTCCCACGCCGTTCCCATGACCCGCTCACGCATCCCCGAGACGGCGCCGCGCACCCGCTGCGTGCGGCGGCGGACCACCCTGCGCGGACTCGCCCTGTCCGCGAGCCGGTCCACGTCCGCGGACAGCCGGCCCCGAGTGGCGTCGATCTCGGCCCTCATCCGGTCGGGTGACGTGCCCATTGCGCATTCTCCTTCATCGTCTCGACGGTCTGCTCCGGCTTGGGTGCCACCGTGCGCATGCGGGTCCTGCCCCGCTGGTACAGCACGGCCGCGACGACGGCCCACACGGCGGCGACGATCAGGGCTGCCCAGCCCCCGTCGATCACGTTGGCCAGGCCGAGCACGGCGGCCAGCGACAGGAACAGCACAACCATGTAGCCGGCGAACCCGGCGCCGCCGTACATGCCGGCGGCCTTGCCCGCTTTGGTCGCCTCCTGCCGGACCTCCACCTTGGCCAGCTCGACCTCCTGCCGGAACAGGGTCTGCACGTCCGACGTCACGACGGACAGCAGCTCGCCGACAGTGCGGTCGTCGGCGGTCGGCCCCGCCGGGCGGGGCGGAACGGAGGACATCTCTCACACCTCCGGGGCCGGACGGCCGGGCGCGGCGCCCGGGGGGACGCCTACGGCCGGCGGAAACGGCGGCGGCTCGGGGGCCGCAGGCGGTGCGGCGCCGGCCGTCGAACCGGCCGGGAGCCCGGCGGGCACCGGCTCGTTCAGCGCCGCCCGCTCCGAGGCCGCGACGGCCCCCTGCCCCTCCGCCCCGGCAGACCCCGAAGGCCCGGAAGACCCGGAGCCGGAAGACGCGTCGGTCGATGACGTGTCGGCCTTGGCCGCCACCTTCACCATGCGTCCCACGACCAGCCCCGCCAGCAGCGCGCCGCCCAGGAACGCCCCGGGACGGCGCCGGGCGAAGCCCTGCACGTCGGAGAGGACGCCGTCGACTCCCTGCTTCTCCAGATAGTCGGCCGCCCGGTGCCCGCCGTCAGCCGCCTGAGCGGCCAGGCTTCCGGCGGGCGACTCGCTCTGGGCGTTCTCGGCCAGTCCCGCCAGGTCGTCCGCCCAACCGTGCAGCGCCCCGGCAGCCCGCTTGGTCTGCCCCTCGACCTCGTCCATCGCGCGGCGACGCAGATCGGCGGCGACCGCGCCGGCCTGCTGCCGGGCCTCCCCCGCCACGGCCTTCGCCTGGTCCACGGCCGTCCCCGCGACCTGTCCCGCAGCCTGCTGGGCCTGACCGGCCGTGGCCGACGCCTCGGCCCGGGCCGTCTGCCCGGTCTGCTGCAACCTGGTGGTGTCGTCCTGCACTGCCTCACTCATCAGCCACGCCTCCTCGCATGTCCATGCGGCCATTAGCCGGATATGTACACGAGTGACTGTTTCGTACCCGTCTACACCTGTCGAGGGACGGAAATTGCGGCGCTTCCGGAACTCGACGGCACCGGGGCCGAACAGCGCGCGCCGCCGGCCGGAAGGAGCGTCAGCTTCGGGCCCGGGCCGCTCGTCGGGCGGGGGGCGCGATCCACCGTGGACGCGGTCACAGGTCCCGTTGACGCACGAACCCCAACGGCGTCAGGCCCTCGGCCGCGCACAACCGGTCGGACGCTACTCCCACTTCGGTCTGCACCAGCTGGTACACGGCCCCGTGCCGACGCCCCCGGTGCATCGCCGCGCGCCACAGAGCCCGCCCATGACCCAGGCCCCGAGACTCCGGCCGTACGCCGACGTACTGCGGCAGCAGCCGCCTCCGCCCGGCGGCGTCGGTCATGGTCTCCAGGGGGCCGATCACGCCGACGACGCGGCCGCCGTCGACGACGGTCAGGACCGGGCCCACCGTCCCGGCCCACATCGGCGATCTTTGTCGCACGCAAGGAAGCGGCCGGTTCCGGCGATCGCGACGACGGCCTCGAAGAGGTCCGGCAGCCCGATCGTCCGGATGCACTGGGCCGAGCGTCGGCACGTAGGGCACCCGCAGCACGGGCTCGATCCAGGCCCGGCGAAAGCGCATGGCCGCACGTTACCGGCATCGCCCTGGTCGCCGTCGCCGACGGCCGCCCTCAGCCGGCGACGGCGGCCAGGGCGGCGGCGTACTGCTCGTCGGTGACCGGCTCCAGCCAGGTGGTGCCGTCGCCGGCGTCGTCCCCGACCACCAGGGCGTAGTGGGCCATGAGGGTGGTGTCGGTCGCGCCGTGCCAGTGCTCCTCCCCCGCCGGGCACGTGACCGTGTCGCCGGCGCTGACGCGGACGACGTCGCCGTCGCGGGTGCCCACCAGGCCGACCCCGTCGGCGACGTGCAGGACCTGTCCAAGGGCGTGGGAACGCCAGTGGGTGCGAGCGCCGGGTGTGAAGCGCACCAGAGCGGCGGCCAGCCGGGCCGGCTCGGCGGGAGTCGCGATCATGTTGAGGTAGACGTCGCCGGTGAAGCGCTCGGCCGGGGCCTTGAGGGTGGGAGTCTCGGAGATGTGTTCCACGGCTGCTTTCCTTGATCGCGGGGGTGGGCGGGTCGCCGGTGGGGCGGGGAGGGCGAGCGAGGTCAGGCGGCTCGCTCGTGGGCGATCTCCTTGAGCCGGGTGATCGCGGTCATGGCGTTGGGCCCGCCGCGCCAAGATCACGCCTCAGCAGGCGGGGCTGCCCGCGTACGGCGGCAATCGACGCGTGCCGGGGCTGCGCCGCGAGGAGGTCGCCCTGCTCGCGGGCGTCAGCATCGACTACTACGTCCGCCTCGAACGCGGTCACCTCGCCGGCGCCTCCGAGGAGGTCCTCGACGCCGTGGCGAACGCCCTGCAGCTGGACGACGCCGAGCGCGCCCACCTCTACGATCTGGCCCGCGCCGCGGCCGACCGTCCGGCCCGTCGTCGCGGGCGCGCCCGCGGGCCGCTCCCGGACAGCGTGCTGCGGGTCCTGCACTCCATGACCGACGCGCCGGCCTTCATCCGCAACGGCCGCTTGGACGTCCTCGCCGTCAACGACCTCGGCCGCGCCCTGTACTCCCCGCTGTTCGCCGACGGCGTCGTCCCACCCGTCACCATCGCCCGCTTCCAGTTCCTCGATCCGCGCGGCCGCGACTTCTTTCCCCGACTGGGACGAGTCCGTGAACACCACCGTCGCGCTCCTGCGCACGGAAGCCGGTCGCGCCCCGCACGACAGCGACCTGACCGGACTGGTGGGCGAACTCGTCACCCGCAGCGAGGAGTTCCGCACGGCTGGGCCAAGCACAACGTGCGTCTGCACCACACCGGGCGCAAGTCCTTCCGCCACCCGGCGGTCGGCCTGATCAGCCTCGACTTCGATGCCATGGAACTGCCCGCCCAACCCGGCCCGACCCTCACCGCCTACAGCGCCGCCGCGGGCCTGCCCGACCACGACGCCCTGCGTCTGCTCGCCGCCTGGGCCGCCACCGAACAGCAGGACGCCGCCGGGACCGAGGCGCACGGGGAACGCTCCCGTTAGCCCGGGCGCGCGGCCGGTGCGGCGCGCGTGGCCAGGAGGCGTCCTCCGTGAGGCAGGCGCCGGACGGCCTGGCCGGGCCGCGCGGTGTGGCATCGCGTCCTCGGGGATACCTGCACCTCATGAACGTGATGAGGACAGTGCGGAAAGCGGACCGGCGGCTGATCCAGCAGGCGGCCTCCCGCGTTCCGCCACGGGTCGGCACGGTGTTGTCGGTCGTGGAGGAGACCGCGGAGAGCTCCAAGCTGTGGTGCGGAGCGGCCGTGTTGATGACGGCGTACGGCGGGCGGCGGGGACGGCGGGCGGCCGCCGCGGGACTGACCGCGCTCGCCGTCGCCCAGCTCGTCGCCAACGGGCTGTGCAAGCAACTGGCCGACCGGCCGCGGCCGCCCAAGGAGTGGATCCCGCACGACGAGGTGGAAGACCGGCCGGACTCCTCCTCCTTCCCCTCCGGGCACACGGCCGCGGCCGTCGCCTTCACGGCCGCCGTCGCCCCGTCCGCGCCCGTCGCCGGCGCGCTGTGCGCGATCCCGGCCGCGCTGGTCGCCGTCGAACGCGTGCAGAGCGGCGCCCACTACCCCACGGACGTCGTGGCCGGCGCCGCCGTCGGACTGGCGGTCGCCTGGGTGACACGGAGCGTGCCGCGCCTGGCGTGCGGGCTTCTTCCGGCGTGACGGTCGGGGCCCCAGGCCCCGCGGGCGTGATCAGGCTGCCGGCGTCCGCGGACCGAGGGCCCTGGGTCAGGGGGCGGGCGGCGGGGGCGCCGCTGCCCCCTGGGTCTCGGCCAGGGCGATACGTGCGGTGATGCGCTTGCCGACCGCCTCCTGCTCGACGAAGAGGTCCTCGGTGACGGCCTTGACGATCTCCAGGCCGTGCTGGCCGACGCGTCCGGGGTTGGCGGCCCGCGCCGTGGGAACCGTGGGGTCGCTGTCCCACACCACGACGTCCACGCGGCCCGCGGTGATGCGCAGTTCCATCAGCACGGGCCCGGGAGCGTATTTGCGGGCGTTGGTGACCAGCTCGCTGACCACCAGCTGAGTGATGTCCCTCACGCGCGTCGGCAGGGGCAGGCGATGCTCGGCGCCGGCCCGGTCGAGAAAGGCCACGGCGTGGTGACGGGCGTCGGCGATGCAGCCGTCGTCCGCCCCCAGGGCGTAGCCCGCCCGCATCAGGTACTCCTCCGGCCCGCCGCAGCCGTCATCGTCGGCATGGGATTCCACGCGTTCGCCCTCACTCCCCCGTTCACGTGCGCCGGTACCCGCAACGGCGTCATTCATGCCAGGGGTTGTCCCACACAGCCGCCTGGGTGCATGCCGCCGTGGCATTGGGGCAGAATTCCGCGCACGCCCGTTTTCCGGGGGTCAGCCTAAGCGCAGTCGAGGAGACAGTGACCGACAACCAGCAATTGGACCGGCCGGAACGGCTCTCCGTACAGCCCGAAGTGGTCGACGGCGTCCGTGTCGTGCGCGTGCGCGGCGAGATCGACCACGACGGCACCGACGTCCTCAGCCGGGCGCTGACGTCCCGGGACGGCATGGCGCCGCCCCGGACCGTGGCCGACCTCAGCGGCGTGACCTTCATGGACTCCAGCGGCATCAACGTCCTGGTCTCCGCCCACCAGCGGGCGAGCGACGCTCAGGGGTGGCTGCGCATCGCCGGCGCGCAGGAGCCCGTCTCGCGGGTACTGCACCTGGTCGGCATCGACGTCCTCATCCCCTGTCTCCCCACGGTGGAGCAGGCCCTACGCGCGTGACGGGCTCGCCCGGTGCGGCCGGGTCCGGTGCGCCGTGGCTCAGCGCCGCGGTTCCGGACCGGGCCGGGCCGGCCGGCGGCGGTTGCCGTGCCAGTCCAGTATCACGACGGTGGCGTCGTCCCTGAGGCTGCCGTGGCACGCCTCGATCACGGCGGCGGTCAGGCTCTGGACGGCTTCCCTCGGGTGCAGCGCGCGGGTCTCGTGGACGATCCCGGTCAGGTCGGCGGCCGCGGCGCCGCGCTCCTGCATGCCGTCGGTGAGCAGGATCAGGCGGTCACCGGGGAGCAGTTGCAGTTCCTGCACGCGGAAAGCGGTGGGCGCGGCGACGCCGAACGGCAGGTTGACGGCGAGTCTGACCTCCTCGACGACCCCGTCGCGCAGCCGCAGCGGCCACGGGTGACCGGCGTTGACCAGTTCGCACAGGCCCGTCGCGAGGTCGACGCAGAACAACTGCCCGGTGGCCAGGCCGCGGCTGTGGCTCAGCAGGGCCTGGTGGGCGTGGTGGGCCTGCTTGAGCGCGTCGCACCCGCTGCGCCGGGACTGCCGCAACGCGCCGACCAGCAGAGTGGCCAGCAGGGCCGAGTTGGTGTCGTGGCCCATGGCGTCGGTGATGGACAGGTGCAGGGTGTCGCGGTCGAGGGTGTAGTCGTAGGTGTCGCCGCCGATGTCGTCGGCCGGGATCAGTCCGGCGGCGAGCGTGAACTCGTCCGCCTCGCAGCAGGGGGCCGAGGGCAGCAGTTGGTGCTGGATCTCCGCGGCCAGGCTGGTCGCGGTGGTGCGGCGGCCCAGGTGGTAGAGGTCGGTGAAACGCCGGTCGGTGACGATGATGTAGGCCAGCGCGTGCGCCGCGTCGCGGACCTGCCGCAGCACGGTGTCGTCGGCTGCCTGCAGGGTCACCTCCAGCACGCCGATGCAGTCGCCGCGGTTGGTGACCGGCGTGATGACGAGCTGCCCGCCCTGGCCGTCGGTCTCGACGTGCTGGCGCTGGCTGCGCAGGACTTCCTCGTAGACGCTGCCCTGCAGGTCGATCGGCGTGGCGTCCTGCACGTCGTCGCCGGCGGCGGCGAGGCGCACCAGCCGCCGGCCGACGAGGTCGGCGAACAGAAAGGACACGTGTTCGGCGCCGAACCGCTTCTGCAGGTCGTGCGCCACGACGTCCACGGACTCCCCGGGCGGGGCCGCCTCCGCGGCGGCCAGCAGTTCGCCCAGCTCCAGATCTCCACCCTCCACGGCAACCTCCCATCGGCTGCCGCACCTTCTTCCCCGGATCTCCGCAAGGTCACCTGATGCGCACGTCATGGCCGGTCGGCGGCGTCCCGCGGGGCTCTGCTCGCGGCAGGTCGAGCGCGGGCGCCGACAGGGCGGTACGGGGCCTCGGCGGGCGCCCGGGTCCCGTCGCGATCGAGCGGGTCCGTCAGGCCGGCTCCTGCGGCGCGGCCGCCCCGGCCCGCGTCTCGGGCTGTGACTCCTCGATCCTGCGCAGCAGGCCCAGCAGCGTCTCCCGCTCCGGCTCCGCCAGGCTCTGGAAGCACTCCTGGAGCACCGAGTCGGCGATCTCGTGGCCCGCGCTCAGCATCCGCTCCCCCTCGGTGGTGAGGTGGTGCTCGATGCGCCGGCCGCGGCCTGGGCGCCGGTCCACCAGACCCTGCGCGACCAACCGTCCCGCGAGTGTGCCGAAGGCCTGCTCGCTCTGGAACGTCGCCGCCGCCAGTTGCCGCGCGCTGGAACCCGGCGTGCGGCCGATCGCCCTGAGGGCGTCCCACTGCGCGAGCGTGCTGCCGATCGACGCGAGGCGGCTGTCGAGCGCCCGGTGCTGGCGGTACTGGACGGCCTTCACGGCCCTTCCGAGAATCTGCAGTTCAACGGCCATGTCGGCCAGACTACCACCGTGACCAAACTTGTTTATATAAATATCCTTAGTTAAGGTGGGGCCATGACTTCGCACCTGACGCTCACCGAATCCGGCCCCGCCGCCGGCCGCCCCGTCCTCGTCCTGCACGGCGGCGGCGGTCCCCTCACCGTCGCCCCCGTGGCCGAGCACTTCGCCGCGACCGCCCGCACGCTGCTGCCCACCCATCCGGGCTGGAACGGCTCCCCCCGACCCGCCGACCTCACGACCGTGAGCGGCCTCGCCGCCGCCTACCTCCGCCTCCTGCGCGAGCGCCGGCTGTCCGACGTCCTGGTGATCGGCTCCTCCCTCGGCGGCTGGATCGGCGCCGAGTTGGCCGCGGCCGACACGGAGGGCCTGATCAGCGGACTCGTCCTGGTGAACGCCGTCGGCATCGAGGTCGACGGCGAGCCGGTCCGCGACTTCTTCACCCTCGACGCGCGGGGCGTCGCCGAGCACGCCTACCACGACTCCGAGCGCTTCTACGTCGACCCGGCGACCCTCCCGGCGGAACGCGTCGCCGCCGTCCAGGCCAACATGGCGGCCCTGCGCCTCTTCTCCAGCGGCCCCGCCATGAGCGACCCCACTCTGCGCCCCCGACTCGCGGCCGTCACCGTCCCGACCCTCGTCGTGTGGGGCGAGAGCGACGGCATCGTGACCCCGTCCTACGGCAAGGAGTACGCCGCGTCGTTCCCCTACGGCCGCTTCGCCGAGGTGGCGGAAGCGGGCCACCTGCCCCATCTCGAACAGCCCGCCCGGACGTTCGCCCTGCTGGACGCCTTCGCCGCGGAGACCGCCCGCCGCTGAACCGGGGCGTGGAACAGTGCCGGGAGGGCACGTGCCCGCTCGCGGACCGTTTTCGGGGCGTCAGCAGGCGTCGTACTTCCAGGCGTCGCCCTCCAGCGCCCACGGCTGCGCCTGCTGGTCGAACTTCGGCAGTCCCGTCACCTTGTAGGTGGCACGTCCCATCGAGCCGGACACCTCCGCCTGCACGTCGCTCACCGCATGGTCCTCGCCGTAGTCGGCCGACGCCTGCTTCACGACGTCCGCGTACGAGCCCTTGCCGACCTTCTTCGCGCAGCGCGTGGACAGCATGCTGTACGCGGTGTCCGCGTCGCCGGCGAAGTACGCCGCGGTGTAGACGGCGACGGCGGCCTTCAGATCGTCGCCCTCGTGCGCGGCGGGCACGCTGACCGTGGGCTCGGCGACGGGGGTGCCCGAGTCGTTGGCCGCCGGGGCGTCGTCCTCGGACCCGGACGAGGAGCAGGCGGTGAGCGCGGCGAGGAGCAGTGCCGCGGTGACGATGGTGGCGCTGGTGCGCATGGTGTGTCCCCCCTGGACGCGGTGCTTGAGGCAGCATGGTGCCACGGCGGGCAGCACGCGACCCCCGCCGGCCAGGGTTCGGCGGGGGCCTGTGACCGGCCCGCCACCAGGGTGTGACAGTCCGACACCGCTCACGCGGAACTCCTGGACCTGATCACTCGCCGGGAGGGGTGCCTGCCTTCGGGGGAAATCCGCGGCCGCGCCGCGATCCGGCGGTCGGCCGGTGGTACGGGCATGAGATGCCCACTCCACCGCGCCAGCCAGCCTCGCCGCCCGGACGCCGAAGCGGCGGGGAACCGCGTGTGCCGGGCCTGCTGCGGACGGCGGCCGCGTACGCCTGGCGGATCATCGCCGTCGGCGTCGTCGTCCGCGCCGTCTTCTCGGTGCTCGGGCAGTTCCAGCGGATCGCCGTCGCCGTCTTCCTCGGCCTGGTCATCACCGCGGTGATCCGCCCGGTGGCCGGCCTCCTCGCCCGGTTCCTGCCCCGTCCGCTCGCGGTGGCCACCGCGCTCATCGGCGGCATCGTCCTGGTCCTCGGCGTGCTGACGCTGGTGGGAGAGACCGCTGCGAGTCAGCGCAGCGGGCTGGAGAAGGAGTTCGTGGCGGGCGTCGACCGGATCGAGCGTCAGCTCGAAGGGCCTCCCTTCCGCCTCCCGTCGCACGCGTTCGACGATCTCCAGTCCCGGATCGGGGACCTCGTGTCGAGCCACCGCTCCACCCTCATCAGCACGGCGCTCAGCGGAGCGACCCGACTGGTCGAGGTGCTGACCGTGCTCGCCCTGGCCCTGTTCTGCTCGGTCTTCTTCATCCACTCCGGCGACCGGCAGTGGCAGTGGCTGTGCGACCAGCTCCCCGCCGGGGCGCGCCGGCACTTCACGGTCGCGGGCCGGGCCGCCTGGCGGACCTTCACCGGGTACACGCACGGGATCCTGCTGGTGGCGGCGACCAACGCGGTCCTCGTGGGCGTCGCGCTGTTCGGTCTCGGAGTCCCGCTCGCCGTGCCGTTGGCGTTGCTGGAGTTCCTGGCCGCCTTCATCCCGCTGATCGGCTCGCCGATCGCGCTGGCGGTCGCGGCCGTGGTCGCCCTCGCGTCGAAGGGGCTGTTCATCGCCCTGGTGGTCGTGGCCCTGATCGTGGTCATCGGTCAGATCGAGGGCCACCTTCTGCACCCCATCGTGATGAGCTGGGCGGTCCGCCTGCACCCGCTGGTGGTAGCCCTCGCCGTCGTCGGCGGGGCGGTCGCGGCCGGGGTCGTCGGCGCCGTGGTCGCCGTGCCGCTGGTGGCGGTGGCCTGGTCCGTGAACCAGGCGCTGCGCGGGCCTGGCGACGCGTCGCGATGAGCACAGATCTTCCGTCGTCCGGTCACGGACTCAACAAAAAGACGTTTGTACGGCCGCTGACGGTGCACACGAGAGCTAACACCGTTCTTACAAGACGAAGCGGAGACGCAACATGGGCATCATCGCGTGGATCATCATCGGCCTGCTCGCCGGCGCCATCGCCAAGGCCCTGATGCCGGGCAAGGACCCGGGCGGCATCATCATCACCATGCTCATCGGCATCGCGGGCGGCCTGCTCGGCGGCTGGCTCGGCAAGGTGATCTTCGGCGTCGACTCCATCGACGGGTTCTTCGACCTCTCCACCTGGATCGCCGCGATCATCGGATCCTTCATCCTGCTCGCCATCTACCGCCTCGTCACCGGCAACCGGCACTCGCACCGCCACGCGTGACGCTCCGTCGGCGCACGCTTTCGGGCATCTGGACGGCTCCCCCCTGTTCGCAGGGCGGGAGCCGCCGCCGTGAACGGCCCCGCCCGCGAACCGGCGCGCACACGACGCGGACAGCCCGAAACGCAGCCCCGGAGGAAGGAATCACATGGCCATCGAAGCTCCGACGATGACGGCGGCCGGCGGGCGGGCGCCCGATTTCGTGCCCAGCTGGGTCCAGGTCCTGATCGTCCTGGTGGCCTTCGGCGTACTGGCCTGGGGCGCGCACCGCCGGAACAGGCGATGAACGGCGCTTCGGCCGAGCGCCCCCCGGGCGCCAGGCGAAGCGGAGCGGGCCATTCATCTGTCTGTGCGATCATTCGCCCGTGAACGCACCCTCCAGCCCTTCCACGGGCGTGCCGTCATCCGGGAGCGACGACAAGTCGTCCGGTTTCGCAGCCGAGTTCAAGGACGCGGTCACGCTACGGGCCTTCGGGCTCGTCCTCGGTGGCCTGCTCGTCCAGCTCGCCTTCGTCGTGTCCTACGTCGGGGCCTTCCACTCACCCACGCCGCACCGGATACCGGTGGCGGTCGTCGCACCGCAGCAGGCGTCCGCGAAGATCGTCGCCCAACTCGACGCCCTCTCCGGCGATCCGGTCGACGCGACGGCGGCGCCCAGTGCCGAGGCCGCCCGCAGGTGGGTCCTCACGCGGAAGGCGGACGCCGCCTTCCTCTTCGACGCCACCGGCGCCGAGGACACCCTCCTGGTCGCTTCGGCCGGCGGGCCGTCGGTGTCACAGACCGCCGCACAGATCGCCCAGAAGATAGAGACGGCACAGAAGAGGCGGATCACCGTCACCGACATCCGGCCCCCCAACCCCGGGGACGGACGCGGCATGACGTCCTTCTACCTCGTGCTGGGCTGGGTGATCGGCGGCTACCTGACCGCGACGATCATGGGCATGGCGGCCGGGTCCCGCCCCGCCAACCGGCAGCGCACGCTGATCCGCCTGGGGGTGCTCGCGCTCTACGCGGCCGTGTCGGGCATCGCCGGAGCGGCCGTCGTGGGACCGGTGTTCGACGCGCTCGACGGTCACTTCTGGGCCCTGAGCGGCATCGGCGCCCTGGTCGTCCTGGCCTCGGCGGCGACCGCGCTCGCCCTGCAGACCCTGCTGGGTCTGCTGGGCACCGGCCTGGTCATCCTGCTCTTCGTGGTGCTGGGCAACCCGAGTTCCGGCGGCGTCTACCCGGCGCCGCTGCTCCCCTCGTTCTGGAGCGCGATCGGACAGATCCTGCCCCCGGGGGCCGGCACGACGCTGGTGCGCAACACGGTCTACTTCTCGGGCCACGCCGTCACGGCCGCGCTCTGGGTGCTCGGCGCGTACGCCGTGGGCGGCGCGGCGCTCGCCTGGGCCGCCTCCTGGCGCAACGAACTCCGACGCCGTGCCGCCCCCGCCACGGAACCCGAGGCGCCGGCGCAGCAGACCCTCCCGACGAGCTGACCGACGCCCGGCGTGCGACCGGGCGCACCGTCACCTCGACACCCCGGTGGACCGGTCGTCGACGGCTGCCGGCGGCTGCCACCGGGGAAGGGAACCCCGGGACATCGCCGGCTTTCCTGCCCAGCACGCCGGTCGGCGGCTGACGGCATGGGGACGGCGTGTGCTCAGCGCAGCACGGCGGACAGCAGGTCCGTGCCCAGGGCCGTCATCGCGGGCAGGTTGAGGGCGTAGCGGACGTAGCGGCCTTGCCGTCGGGCCGTCAGCAGTTCGGCGCGCCGCAGGACGGCGAGGTGGCGGGAGACCTCCGGGGGCGTCAACTCCCAGGTGTGGGCCAGCTCGCGCGTGGTGTGCGGGCCGCGCGCGAGGGTGCGCAGGAGGCGCAGCCGTACCGGATGGGCGAGCGCGTCCAGCCGCAGCCCGACCGTCTCCAGTGACACCGGCTCGGGCGGGTTCGGCTCGGCCACGGGGTACTGCACCACCGGCTGCCAGCCCGAGGCGTGCACCACGACGAGGTGCGGGCGGCCGTAGACGCTGGGGATGAAGGTGACCCCGGCGCCGTCGGCCGCGGTCGCCTTGTCCTGGAGCTTGTCCACGACGATGCAGTGCCCGTCCGGCGCGAGCGTCAGGGCGCCGGAGACCGAGGCGAGCGCCGCGGCGACGCCCTGACGCGCCAGCAGGTCGGTCTTGAGACGCGCGTCCGAGGCGATGCGCGCCGTGACGCCCGCCCACGCCGTGTCGAAGAACGCCTCGGCGCACTGTTCCAGCGTGTCGCGCACCCGCGCCCGCACCGCGGGCGGGTCCGCGAGCAGCCGTTCGGCGAACGCCTCCTGGAGCGCGCCGCGAGCCTGGGCCAGATCCATGGCCCGCTCGCGCGCGGCCGGGTCGGTGAGGGGCGAGGAGGCGGCGAGGCGGACCCGACTGCCACCGCAGGTGGTCACGAGGGCGGCGGTCACATAGGTCTCGTCGTCGAGCCGGTCGACGTCGTCCAGTTCCTGGGCGAGCGTGGCCCGGGGGCGGGCCGGGACCAGGAAGTCGGCGCACGAGGAACGCCAGAGGAACTCCGCCTCGCGCAGCCGCTCGGCCAGCTCCGGTCGCAGCGCGCCCCGGACGTCCGCAGCCCAGCCGGCGAGTTGCGGGTGGTGTGCGGGGGCGGCCAGCACATGCAGCATCGCGGTCAGTTCGGCCAACGGGGACGCGGCGAACCGCAGCCGGTCGGCCGGCAGGCCGGTGATGTCGATGCGCAGAGTCATCCCCTCATCATTCCTGGCCGGGTGGCGGGCCGCGGTGCCGATTGACGGTGTCCGTCAACCGACGGGCCCCGCCGGGCGGTCGCACGCACGGTGGTCTCCATGTCCACCACCAAGATCCGGCCCGGCTCCCTCGTCCGCGCCTTCGGAGGCCCCCGCTACGCCGTCGCCCTGGCCGTGGACGCGCTCGGCACCGGCCTGCTGCGGCCCTTCCTGCTGCTGTACGGAGTGACCGTGCTGCGCCTGTCCGCGCCGCTGACCGGGACCGCGATGACCGTGGGCGTCGCCGCGGGCCTGGTGTGCATGCCCGCGGTCGGCCGGTGGCTGGACCGGGGCGCGCGCAGCACGGCCGTGGCGGCGTCGATGCTGGTGCGGGTGGCGGGCACGGGGCTCCTGCTGGCGGCCCCGGCGGGAGACGCCCGGCTGTTCACGGCGGCGGCGCTCTTCCTCGGCATCGGCAACCAGGCCTGGCCGGCCGCGCACGCCGCGCTGGTGGCCACGGTCTCCCACGGCCGGGAACGGGACGCAGCGCTCGCGGCGAGCCGCGCCCTGCGCAACGCCGGCCTGGGCGTCGGGGCGCTCGTCGCCACCGCCTGCCTGGCGGGCGGCGCTCCGGCGTTGCGGGTGCTGGCCGCGGTCACGGGACTGAGCTATCTCCTCGCGGCGGCTCTGGCCCGGTCGGTGCGTGTGCACGCGGACCCGGCCGCGCATCCGGCCCCCGGAGAGGACGGCCGGCCGGCGACCGGCATGGGCGCGCTCCTCGCAGCGAACGTCGTGTACGTCTTCTGCCTCAACGTCCCCGAGATCGCCCTGCCGTTGGTCCTGGTGACGCAGTTGCACGCGTCCCCGGCCTGGTCGGCGGGCATCTTCGTGGCCAACACGGTGCTGGTGGTCACCCTCCAGGTGCCGATCACCGTCGCGCTCTCCCGCTTCCCCCGGCGCACCGTGCTGGCCTTGTCCGGCGTGGTCCTCGCCGCCTCGTACCTCGGGTTCCTCGTCGCCGCCTCGCTGGGGGGCGGTTGGGCCGCCCCCGCCGTGGCCGCGGTGTCCGTGCTCTGCACCATCGGCGAGATCGTCTACGCGGGCAGCGCCACCGCGCTGGTCAGCGCCCTCGCCCCGCCCCGCGCCCTGGGCCGCGCACTCGCGCGGTTCCAGCTCTCCACCGGCTTCGGTCTCGCCGTCTCTCCGGCCGTCATCACGGCCCTCGCTCCCCACGGGTCCGCCGCGCTCTGGGGCGGCCTCGCCGCCGCGACGCTGCTCTCCGCCTCCGCCGTCGCCCGCTGAAATGCCGTCGGCGCCCGATGCGCCGCACGGGTGCGGGAACAACGGGACGCCCGCGCCGCCGGGAACAACCACGCTGCGGAAAGGCCGTGTTCGGGTCTCGTGGTGGACCGTTTCGTGGGGCAGACTGCCCGCATGGGGACGTGCTCAGCAGCGGTCCGGACCGACCGCCACGGCGACTGATCGTCGTCGCCGCGGCCGTGGCCCTGTCCGCGGCGCTGGCGGCAGGCATCCTGACCGCGAGCGGGTCCGACGAGCGGGACCGCGCGGCAACCGGACACTCGTCACCGGCGTCGCCTTCCGGCAGCGCCTTTCCCGACGGCCCCGACGCCGCCGTCGGGGCGGGTCAGACCCCCGGCCTGGTGATCACGGGGTTGCCGCTGCCGCGGAACGCCACCCTGGTCAAGCGTGACCGCACAGCGCGGGCGGGCCCCTGGACCGTGGTCGTACGCGGCGCGGACGGGTCCCTGGGACGGCACGGCGCCGTGGTCACCTTTCCCGTGGCCCCGGCGACGGACGGGCGCCCGGTCCGGGTCGGCGACGTCACGGGACGGGCCCGCGGGCGGGAGATCACCTGGCCGGTCGGGGGTTCGTACGCACGCGTCCGCGGAGATCTGGCGCCCTCCCGACTGATCGCTGTCGCCGCGGGCACCGCCGTCGTGTCGGGCCGCCCCGCCGTCGATCCGCCGCCGGGGCTCTCCGTCGCGTCCCAGGGAACCTCACGCCCGACCTACCTGCTCGAAGCCCGTTACAGCTCCAGGGCGACCGGCGAATCCGACGGTCTGTCAGGCGGCCTCACCTTCACCGGAGTCGCCCGCTGCGGCGGCCTCGAAGACCAGTTGTTCGCCGCCCGCGTACGGTCGGCCGGGACCGTGCACGGCAAGCCCGCGGTCGTGACGTCCGCCGTCGGCGGCAACGGCGCGTTGGTCTGGGAGCCGACGCCCGGCGTCGTGGCGTACGTCGGCTACAGCGGAGCGCTGTTCGGCGACGGCGCCGTGGCCGCCCTGCGTCGTCTGGCCGCGCGGTCCCGCCTGCTGACTCCCGCGCAGTGGCGAGCCACCGCACCGGTCACGAACGACCAGGTCAACGACTTCGGCTAGGACGTCGACGTCCTCGGACCGGTCACGTGGGGCGTCGACGATGTCGCAGGCCTGCTCCTGGAAACGGACGGCGGCCGAGCGGCGGTGGGGACAGGGCCGCGGTTCATCGAACACATGATTCAATGACCGCATGGTGGACGACCGTACGACGCTGGGACCGTTGCAACTGACCGGCGGCCATTGGGGAATCGGGGACGCCGCGCGACCGGGCGCCCACTGGGTCGAGTTCCGCCCGGAGGGGCTCCACCAGTGTGGGCCGGACGCCGAGGGACCGTTGGTCCCGTGGTCCCGGATCATGACCGGCATCTGGATCACCTGGGGCAAACACTCCTGGAACACCAACAGCAGGGGCGTCTACACGCTGAAGGGAACGGTCGCCACGCGCGACGGCGGCTGGATGCGCATGACGCTGCGCGACCCGTACGAGGACCGTCAGCTGCGCTTCGACCAGCATGAGCGCCCGTACCGGGCGGTGGACGCCCTCCGGCTGGAGTTCCTGCTGCGGCAGCTCACCGAGGACGGGAAGCCGCATCTCCTCGGCGACCCCGAGTGGGTGGGCCGTGCCGTGGCGTGCCTGGCCGGCGGGAAGAACCGCCGGGTCACCCAGCGCGCGCTGCGGCGGGCGGCGGCGCAGGCCGTGGTCGCGGCCGGCCCGAGCAGCCCCTGACGGCCCGCCGTCGACCCCGTCGTGACCTGCGCCTCTCCCCCGCCGCCCGAGACAAAACCGGTGTCGCCCCGCCCTGCCGGCACGTGACAATCAGGGACCGGCAAGGGGAGGAACACCATGAGCCAGGCCTACCTGACTCTTCATGAGCTGCTGCCGCCGCAGGAGTTGGCGGCGGCGCTCGACGCGGGACACGTCACGCGCAAAGCGCACCCGGAGCTACCGCTGTCGCTCTACTCCTACACGCGCACGTCGCAGTACGAGCGGGTGTGGAACCGGGTGACCACGCGCTGCCGCGGTCTGGTGGCCGACGACGGCACCGGGGAGATCGTCGCGCTGCCGCTGCCGAAGTTCTTCAACGTCGGTGAGCACGAGGCCGGTCAGCCCTACGCCCCCGGCCTCCCCGACGAGCCGTTCGAGGTGTACGACAAGGTCGACGGCAGCCTGGCCGTGGTCTTCCACTACGCCGGCCGGTGGCACGTGGCGTCCAAGGGCTCGTTCATCAGCGCGCAGGCCGCCTGGGCGCAGCGACTGCTCGACGGCAAGGACACCTCCGCGCTCGTGCCCGGCGTGACCTACCTCGCCGAGATCGTCTACCCGCAGAACCGGATCGTCGTCGACTACGGCGAGCGGCGCGACCTGGTGCTGCTGGCCGCGTTCGCCAGGGACGGCGCGGAAGTGGCCCTGGCCGACGCCGCGACGCACTGGCGCGGCATCGGTTCCGTCGTCACCGTGTGGCCCGCCGTGCCGCTGCCCGAGCTGCTGGCGCTGGCCGAGGCCAACCGGCTGCCCGGCGGCGGGGCGGCCGCCGGCACCGAGGCCGAGGGGTTCGTGCTGCGCTTCGCCTCGGGCGTGCGGGCCAAGGTGAAACTCGCCGAGTACGTCCGGCTGCACAAGGTCCTCACCGGCGTGAGCGAGCGGGACATCTGGCGCGGTCACGGCGTCCAGCGCTTCGCGGGCCTGCCCGCCATGCAGGTGGCCCAGGCCCTCGGCTGCTCGGCCGACGACGTCGAGGGGGCCGGCGGACGCCCCCTGGACGCGCTGCTGGAGCAGGTGCCCGACGAGTTCGACGCGTGGGTGCGCGGCGTCGTCGCGGGCATCGAGCAGCGGGTGGCCGACCGCGAACGGGCGATCGACGAGGCGTTCCGGTCCCTGGAGCCGCTCGCAGGCGATCGGGGGGCCTTCGCCCGCGCCGTGCGGGCGCTGCCCGATTCGGCCCTGCGCCCCGCCATGTTCCTGCGCCTGGACGGACGTCCGACCGAGCTCGTGACCTACCGTTCGGTCCGGCCGGAGACGTCCGACCCGTTCACGACCGACGAGGAGAACCGACCGTGCCCGTAGTACACGTCATGACGGGGCTGCCGGCCTCGGGGAAGACGACCGCCGCGCGCAGGATGCAGGCGGCGTCCGAGGGCCGGATGCGCCGGGTCAACCTCGACGATCTGCGGACGATGCTCGACGTCCCCGCCCCCGAGCGAGGCCGGTCGCACGCGCATGAGCAGACCGTGCTGGCGATCCAGGACGCGGCGGTGCGGGCGGCCGTCGCCGACGGTTTCGACGTCGTGGTGGACAACACGCACCTGACGCCGCACATACCGAAGCGGCTCAAGGCCGCGGTGGCGGGACAGGCCGTCTTCGTGGTGCACGACTTCACCGACGTCCCGGTGGAGGAGTGCGTGCGGCGCGACGCCGGGCGGGAGAAAGCGGTCGGCGAGGAGATCGTCCGGATCCTCGCCGACAAGCACGCCAAGGCCAGGCGGGGCGGCTGGCGGCTCACCGCCGAGTGGCTGAACGACGAGCCTCCCGTCGAGCCGTACGTCGCCGACCCGGCGCTTCCCGCGGCGGTCATGTGCGACATCGACGGCACGCTCGCCCTCAGGGGAGAGCGGGGCCCCTTCGACTTCACGCGTTGCGGGGAGGACCTGCTCAACGAGTCGGTGCGCGGGGCGTTGCGCTCCTTCCGCAGCGCCGACGGCGACGTCGTGGTCCTGCTCTCCGGCCGGGGGGAGGAGCACCGGGACCGGACGGAGGCGTGGCTGCGGGCGCACGAGGTCCCCTACGACGAGCTGTGGATGCGGGCCGCCGGGGACGGCCGCCGTGACGACGTGGTGAAGGCGGAGCTCTTCGACCGTCATGTGCGTCACCGCTTCGCGGTGCGGGTCTCCCTCGACGACCGCGACCGCGTCGTCGCCGTGTGGCGCCGGATGGGCCTGCCGACCTGGCAGGTCAACTACGGCAGCTTCTGACCGGCGCGGCGCGGCCCGGGCGCTCCGACGCCCGCCGCCCGGGCGCCCGCGCGCCGGCCGCTGGTAACCTGGGGACACGCTTCGACACCGCCGGGGCCCGTACCGAGGGGTACGGGCCCCGGCGCGTTCCGGGCGTCAGACCAGGAGGGTTCCCCATGAACGCGCAGTCGCCCGAGCCCGGACTCCCGCGATCCGGCAGGCTTTCGCGGGCGACGGCTCCGCAGGATGATCTGTCGACGCCGCAGACGGTGTCCCCCGGCCTGCCGCCGGCCGCGTCCTTCGACGCGCTCGGGCTGCCCCCGGCGCTGGTGGAGACGATGAACGGGCAGGGCGTGACGGAGCCCTTTCCCGTCCAGGCGGCCACCCTTCCCAACGCGCTGACCGGCCGTGACGTCCTCGGGCGGGCGCGGACCGGCTCCGGCAAGACGCTCGCCTTCGGCCTCGCGCTGCTGGTGCGCACGGCGGGCCGGCGAGCGGAGGCGAAGCGGCCGCTAGCCCTGGTGCTGGTGCCGACCCGGGAGCTCGCGCAACAGGTCGGCGACGCGCTGGCGCCCTACGCGCAGACGCTGAACGTGCGGCTGGCGACGGTGGTGGGCGGGCTGTCCATCAACCGGCAGCAGGCGCAGTTGCGGGCCGGGGCCGAGGTCGTCATCGCCACGCCGGGCCGGCTGACCGACCTGGTGTCCCGCCGCGACTGCCATCTGAACCAGGTGCGGATCACGGTGCTGGACGAGGCCGACCAGATGTGCGATCTGGGGTTCCTGCCGCAGGTCTCGGACATCCTCGGCCAGGTCCGTCCGGACGGGCAGCGGCTGCTGTTCTCGGCGACGCTGGACCGGGGCGTCGAGCAGCTGGTGCGCGAGCACCTGCACGACCCGGTCGTCGTCTCGGTCGACCGGATCGCGGGCTCGGTCGCCACGATGGACCACCACGTCCTGAACGTGCACGCCGCCGACAAGTACGCCACCGCGACCGAGATCGCCGCGCGGGACGGCCGGGTCCTGATGTTCCTGGACACCAAGGCCGGCGTGGACCAGTTCACCCGACACCTGCGGGGCAGCGGCGTCCGGGCCGCCGCCCTGCACAGCGGGAAGTCGCAGCCGCAGCGCACTCACACGCTCGCCCGTTTCAAGGAGGGCGAGATCACCGTGCTGGTCGCCACGAACGTCGCGGCGCGGGGCATTCACATCGACGCGCTCGACCTCGTCGTCAACGTCGACCCGCCGGCCGACGCCAAGGACTACCTGCACCGCGGCGGACGCACGGCGCGCGCCGGGGAGTCCGGGCGCGTGGTCACCCTGGTCACGCCGGACCAGCGCCGCGACGTGAACCGGATGATGTCCGAGGCCGGGATCCGGCCCACGGTCACCCAGGTGCGCTCCGGCGAGGAGCAGCTGACCGCCATCACCGGGGCGAAGCGCCCGCCGACCGGGCCGAAGACCGCGGGCGGCAACGCGCCCTTCCGCGGCCTCGGCGCCCGGTCGGGCCGCCCCGCCAAGGAGTCCCGCAAGGCCGCCGAGGCCCGCAGGACGGCGGAGGCCCGGGCCGCGGCCCGGGTGCGCAAGGGCCGCTGACACCGGACGGCCGCCCCGTCCGCCGGGGCCGGCGGGCCCGGCGGCACGGTCCTCCGGCGTGGAGCCGGCGGGCCGTGCCCGGACGCGGGGTCAGCTGATGACGGGGCCCGTCCGGCGACGGCCTGTACGGCGACGTCGACGCGGCGGGCCGGTACCTGGACTCCGACGAATGCGCCGCGCTGTCGGCCGGCATGCTGACCGCCTGGGGACGCCGGCCCGCGCAGGGCCCGTGAGGACGGCCGTCCCGCGGTTCTCCACGCGCCACGATTGATAGGCAAGTGACGACTTGCCTACCATGGGCAACATGGCGGAGGACGTCTTCAAGGCGCTGGCCGACCCCACCCGCCGGCGCATCCTCGACGAGCTGGTGGAGCGGGACGGCCAGACGCTGTTCGAGATCTGCGCGCGACTGGTCACCCGACACGGTCTCGGGCTGTCCCGCCAGGCGATCAGCCAGCACCTGGCCGTCCTCGAAGCGGCGGGCCTGGTCGTCTCCCGGCGCGAGGGCCGCTACAAGTTCCACGACCTGAACACCGAGCCCCTCGAGCGCATCGCGACCCGGTGGCTCAGATCCCTTCCACGGGAGAGCACCCCATGAGAATCCACCTTTCCAGCGTCTTCGTCGACGACCAGGACACCGCCCTGCGCTTCTACACGGACGTGCTCGGCTTCGTGAAGAAGCACGACGTCCCGCTCGGCGGCGAACACCGCTGGCTGACCGTGGTGTCTCCCGAGGACCCCGAGGGCACCGAACTGCTGCTCGAACCCTCCGGCCACCCCGCGGTACGCCCGTACAAGGCGGCGCTGGTCGAGGACGGCATCCCCGCCACCTCCTTCGCCGTGGACGACGTGCGCGCGGAGTTCGACCGGCTGCGCGGGCTCGGGGTGCGCTTCACCCAGGAGCCGGTGGAGATGGGCCCGGTCACCACCGCGGTCCTGGACGACACCTGCGGCAACCTGATCCAGCTCGTGCACAGCGACTGACCCGACCCGGGCGGTACGGGCCGGCTCGAAGCAGATCACGCGGGGCGACGGCCCGCCGCGCACGGGGCGCGTGGCGACCGCCGGGATGGCCGCGGCGGCGGACGGGCGCGCGGTTGGCCGTTCAGGACCCGCCGATCGGGGAACTGCGGGAGGCATGCCGGCATCCGTCGCCGATCGCACCGCTGCACCGTCCCCGTGGCCGTCGCACCGCCAGGCGTCCGCCGACCCGGTCGTCGCCGCGTCCGACGGTCCGGGCTCCGGCAGCAAGGACTGACGTGCGCCGGTCCTCCTGACGCTGTCGTCCACGCGTTTTCCGTCGGCCGTCCTTCAGGACACCGGGGCGGACTCCCGCTGGCCGGTCGCCGCGGACGGCGCCGACGCCCGGCCGTCGGGGTGGGCGCGCTGTGTCAGGTAGTCGGCGATGCCGGTGACCTGGAGCATGCGGGTCAGGAAGTCCGGCTGGTGGTGCAGGTGCAGGCTGATGCCGGCGGCGTGCGCACGGCGGCGCAGGCCGAGCAGGGCGGACAGTCCGCTGGAGTCGAAGGCGTTCAACTCCGCCCAGTCCAGGTGCAGGTCGCGCAGCGTCGGACCGTGTTCCTCGGCGTGCACGTGCAGCGTGTCGTACATCGCGAGAGCGAACGCGTCGGTGGTCTCGAAGTCGAGGTCGCCGCACACGGCCACCCGCAGCGTGCGGGCGTCGGCGGCGCGTACCGTCACGGCGAACTCGGTCGGCTGGTAGGGGGTCATGCGGTGCTTCCTGGGGCGGGACGGACGGGCGGCACGGGCAGGGCGTCGCTCGCCGCGCCGAGCAGGGCGAGGGCGCGGGGGAAGTCGTGCAACCGCTCGGTGAGGACGCTCAGCCCGAGGCCCAGACTAAGCGCCGCGACGCCGCGGGCGGCGAGGAGGTCGGCGGTCCAGGTGACGAACGTGACGAACAGGGCGGCGTCGTCGACGTAGAGGGCGGTGGCCAGGAAGTCCACGATGCGGGCGAGGTCTTCGGCCGTGCGTTCGCGCTGGGCGGCGTCGTAGGAGCGCGTCGCCGGCGAGCGCCCGTCCAGTGCGGCCAGTCCCTGCCGGACCAGCGTGGTGCGGCTGTTCTTGACGAGGGTGTACTCCTGGTCGGCCAGGTGGGGAAGGTCGTCGATCTGGTGCCGTCGGCTCGTCGGGGGCGCGGTGAGGCCCTCGGCGAGGCGGTCCGCCGCGGCGCGGGCGTCGGCGGCCCAGGCGTCGGCCTGGATGAGGCGTGCGTAGCGGCCGCCCGGGCCGAAGGCGGCGCCGCCGACCATGACGGGGATCCCCAGGGACTGCACGGCGGTCACCGCCTTGTGCGCGGCGGGCAGATGGGTGGGGATCGACGCGGACAGCAGCACGGCGGCCGGGTTGGTCCCGTGGACGTGGGCGATCAGATGCGGGGTGGGGGTGTGGGCGCCGAGGAAGTCGACCTGCCAGCCGCGCCGGGTGAGGACCTCGGCCAGCAGCCGGGCGGGGAGGTGGTGCCACTCGCCCTCCACGCACGCCACCGTGATCCGCCCTCGCTCGCCGGGCGCGCAGGCCGTGGCGCGGCGGTGGGCGAGCGCGGCGACGACCCGGTCGATGATGGCGCCGGCCGCGTGTTCCTCGGCCACGTTGATGCGGGCGGCGGCCCACTCGGCCCCCACGCGATGCTGCACCCGGGCGACGACGTCCAGCAGCAGCGCCTCCTCGTCGGCTCCTGCGTCGGCCGCCGCGCACACCGTCCGCACCGCCGCCGACTCGTCCCTGGCGATCACGGCGTCCCACAATCGGTCCGGCAGCCCCTCCAGGCCGGAGCCGGCCGGCTCCTCCGCCATCAGCGCTCCCGTCGGCGCCGGTCCTCGCACCCGTCGACGACGCGCAGCGCGCCGTGGCCGCGGACGGGGTTGGTGATCGCCAGGGTCGCCAGGTCGTCGTGACGACCCTCGCCGAGCCACTGGGCCGCCAGCATCTGCACGCGTTCCACGACCGCCTTGGCCGGCATCCGCGCGCACTCGCGCAGCGCCTCCTGCAGCCGTGCCTCCCCGTAGAACTGGTCGCCCAGCGGACCGCCGCGCGCCTCGGTGATCCCGTCCGTGTACAGCAGACACGTCTCCCCCGGCGCGAGGACGACGTCCGTGCTGCGGGCGGTGATGCGGGGCAGCGCCCCCACCAGCGTTCCGGCGGTGTCGGCTTCCTCCACCCGGCCGTCGCCGCGGATGATCAGCGGCGGCAGATGTCCCGCGCTGGTCAGCCGCAGCTCCACCTGTCCCGACCGGCGGCGGGCGGAGGCCAGCACGAGCGTGGCGAACCGCGTGTGAGGGGCGTGGAGCAGGGCGTCGTTGAGCAGGGCGAGGACCTGCAGATGGTCGTCGGACAGCGGCAGCAGCGCCTGCAGCACCGTGCGGATCTTCCCGGTCATGACGGCGGCTTCCAGGCCCTTGCCGGCCACGTCGCCCAGGACGACGAACGTCTCCTGCGAGCCGTCGGCGCCGGGGTGGACGTCGTAGAAGTCGCCGCCGACGCGTTCGTGGTCCTGCGCCGCCCGGAACGCCCCCGCGTACTCCACGCCGTGGACCCGCTCCAGCCGCGGCGGGAGCAGCTCCCGCAGCAGCGTGGCCGTGATCGACGCCTGCTCGGCGTACAGGCGGGCCGCCGACAGGGCCGCGCCGGCCCGCGCCGCGAACAGCCGGGCGAAGACCTCCTCGCCCTCCGTGAACGCGCGGTGCGTGCTGGAGCGGAGCAGGATCAGCACGCCGGCCGGGACCCCGTGTCCGGGCAGCGGGGTGACCATCACCGACCCGATCGGACCGTCGAATCCGGGCGGGATCACCCAGTCGGGAAGGTCGTCGGGGTGGATCCAGCGCGTGGGGACCGGCGGGAAACCCTGCAACGCCTCCGCGAGTCCGGGGACCGCTCCGGCGTCGACGTGCGCCGCGGTCTGAGTGACCGCGCCTTCGGGTTGCGCGTACGTCAGGGAGTGACGGCGCCCCTGGGAGGGGCCGACGATGACCGCCGCGTCGGCCAGATGATCAGCGGCCATCCGCGCGGTCACCTCCGTGCAACGGTCCACGTTCAGCGACGACAGCAGGGCGCTGGAGATGTCGGCGAGCAGCGCCGTGCGTTCCCGTTCGCTGCGCAGCGCCTGCTCGGCCGAACGCAGGTCGGTGTCCTCGACCAGCCACCACAGCACGGTGCCGCCCGCTCCGGGCGAGGGGTGCGCCGCGAAGGTGCGGTGTGCCACCGCGCCCGAGACGACGTGCGGGTCGGCCGATCCGAGGCGGTCGTGCGCCTGTGCGAGCCAGTGGGGCAGACCGCCCTCGGTGACGTCGCCCGCGGCCAGCTCGGCGAACAGGGCTCGGGCCGCGTCGTTCGTTTCGACGACGCCTCCGCCGTCGTCCACGACGACGGCGGGCCAGGGGGCGTCGCTCCATGCCGTGCCGACGCCACCGTCACGCGGGCTCTCAGAGGTTCCCGGAAAAGGAATCACAAGCCGGGGAACGCATGGCGCACCCCACCACCTCTCTGCCGCTCGGAAAAATTGCCGTCCGACAACCATCCCTCATCCACCGGCCCCGTGCAACGTCCGGCCGGGATCCACACGACTCCCCCGCACGGACCCGGGCCGACGGCTCCGCGCGCGGCAGCCGGCGGCCGGAGGCCCGGGGACCCGGCGCGGTTCCGGGTCAGGACGCCGCGGTCGCCTCGGCCAGTTTCTGGAACTCGCCGAGGTCGTAGTCGGCCAGTACCGAATCGAGGTTGGTGAGCGCTCCGAGGTGCTCGACGAACCCCTTGGGGTCGTACTCGATCTGCACCGTCACGCGGCTGGTGGTGTCGCCGAGCCGGTGGAAGGTGACCACGCCCGCGTGCTCGACGCCCTCCACGGTGTGCCAGGCGATGCGGTCCTCGGGGACGACCTCGGTCAGCTCGGCCACGAAGTTCTTGTCGGCGCCGGGCAGTTGCAGCTGCCAGGCGAAGCGGCGGCCGTCCAAGCGCTCCACCAGACGCACATGGGTCAGGAACGACGGCCACCGGGTGACATCGCTCCACAGCTCCCAGGCGACGCTGACGGGGGCTTCGACATCGACGGTCTCCACAAGGGAATCGGACATGGGCCACCTTTTCCCGGTCTGTTCGGGGCCGATCCCCGAAGCTCGCAGTGTGCGAAGCGGCTACCCGCGCCGACGCGGCGCACACGGCGGGAGGAGGGCCCGCGGCGCGGCCGCGACCGGGGTGGGCCGGCGGATCAGGGCGAGGCGGTGGTCGGCGTCGAGGTCGTCGGGTGTGCCGGGCCGTCCTGGGCGCGCAGTTGGTCGTTGATGCGCTGGGCCTCCTCGAGCTGGTCCTCGAGGATGACGATGCGGCAGGCGGCCTCGATGGGCGTGCCCTGGTCGACGAGTTCGCGGGCCCGGCCCGCGACGCGCAGCTGGTAACGGGAGTAGCGGCGGTGGCCGCCTTCGGAGCGCAGGGGGGTGATCAAGCGGTGTTCGCCGAGGGCGCGGAGGAAGGCGGGGGTGGTGCCGAGCATCTCGGCGGCCCGGCCCATGGTGTAGGCGGGGTAGTCGTCGTCGTCGATGGGGGCGACGGAGCGGGTACTGCGAGGGGGCATAGACCTCTTCTTCCAAAAGACGCGTCAGGGGGCCCGGGTGCCGTGCCGGCACTCGGGCCCCGAGCTTTCACCACCATCTGCCGGCCGACTGCGCCGGTATTGTGTTCCGCAGCTTCCACCCCGGAGGGTGTGGCTGCGGGGATCGCGGATGCGTGACCGGGGACCACCTTCCTGTCGGGGCCTGCGGTACCCGGGCGGACTGCCTCCTCGCCCGGGCGATCCTGATGGCGTCTGCTCCTTACCTTCGGCTGCTGGGTTGCACTGCTGGATACCGCGGGTACTGCTCACGGCCCGCGCGGTGGGGCCGCTTCCTGCTGGACGTGCGTGCGCGGCGGGTTTCGTCCGGCCGCGCCTCTTCCTTCGATTTTTCGAATACGGCAAAAACTCTAACGCTGCCGCGAGGCCATGTCTACTTCGGCCACTGCAGATTTTCTCCTCACCCGTCCCCCCGCCGGGACACGACCGCCGGCGAACCCATGGAACCCGCCGAATCCGGCCGTCACCCTGCCGGGCTTCACCATTGACAGCCCCAGCTAATAGCATTAGCTTATGGCTAACGACATTAGCCAAACAGTTGGGGGACGCCATGACCGAGTACCTTGCCGTCGACGGCGGCACGATCGCTTACGAGGTGGCGGGGGCCGGGCCGCTGATCGTCCTCGCACACGGCATCGGCAACAGCCGCGAGGCCTACCGCGCGGTCGTCCCCCCGCTCCTCGCGGCGGGCTACCGGGTCGCCTCCGTCGATCTGCGCGGCTGCGGCGAGTCGAGCGCCGACTGGCCGAGCTGGAGCCGCACCGCCATCGCCGGCGACCTGCTCGCCGTCGTGCGCCACCTGGGCGGTCCGGCCGTCCTCGTCGGCCACTCCGTGTCCGGCGGCGCCGCCACCATCGCCGCCGCGCAGGAGCCGTCGCTGATCACCGCGGTCGTCATGTTGGCGCCCTTCACCCGCAAGCAGTCGCCGCGCCTCGGCGACCTGCGGGTGAAGCGCTTCCGCCGGGGCATGCTGCCCCTGCTCGGCGCAGGCCTGTTCGGCAGCGTGCGACTCTGGCGCTCGTATCTCGACGTGGCCTACCCGGGCGTGAAGCCGGCAGACTGGGCCGAGCACCTCGGCCGCATCGAATCCATGCTGCGCGAACCGGGCCGGATGAAGGCCCTGCAGGGCATGGGCCGCAGCGCCCCGACCGACGCCGGCGCGCAGCTCGGCGCGGTCCGCAGCCCGGTCCTGGTCGTGATGGGCACGCTCGACCCCGACTGGGCCGACCCGCACGCCGAAGCCTCGGCGATCGCCGACGACCTGCCCTCCGGCCTCGGCCGCCTCCACATGATCGAGGGCGCGGGGCACTACCCGCACCACCAGTTCCCCGACCAGGTGGCGTCCCTGATCCTGGCCTTCCTGCGATCGGACGCCGTCCGTGCCTAGGGCCGGACTGGACCCGGCCGCCGTGGTCGCGGCCGGAGCCGCCCTGGCCGACGAGGTGGGCCTCGACCGGCTGACGATGGGGCTGCTGGCCGAGCGGGTCGGCGTGCGCACCCCCTCGCTGTACAAGCACGTGGGCGGCCAGGAGGACCTCAACCGCCGCATCGCGGTCCTGGCGTTGCGCGAGGCCGCCGACACCGTCGGCCTCGCGGTCCAGGGACGCGCGGGCCGGGACGCCCTGGGGACCGCGGCGCGCGCCTTCCGCGCCTTCGTCCTGGAGCATCCCGGCCGGTACGCGGCCACGATCGGCGTGGAGCCGTCCGGACCGGACGACCCGCTGGCCGCCGAGGGCCGACGGCTGCTCGACGCGTTCACGGCGGTCCTGCGCGGCTACGACATCGCCCGGTCCGACCTGGACCACGCCCTGCGCATGCTCCGCAGTCTCTGCCACGGCTTCGCCACCCTGCAGGCGGCCAACGGCTTCCAGTGGAGCGCCGACGTCGACGAGAGCTTCGAGTGGCTGATCGCCTTCGCCGACCGGGGCCTGCGCTCCGGCTGACGCGCTTTCACCGCCGACCGCCCTGTGCCGCGTTCCGCCTGCGCGCGGCCCACGGCCCGCAAGTAGGCTTCACCTCCAACCGGCGCGACGGGGGACGGAGCACATGACGGCGCAGACACAACAGCGGTGGGGATCGGCCCTCGACGCGGTCGTGGTGTACGCACAGGGGGCGGTCTGCCGCCGTCTGGCCCGTGGCGGCGTGCCGCCGGACGGCCGGGTTCGGGTGACGGGACTGCCGCGCTCGCTCGACCCGGGATCCCTGCGGGCCCGCGTCACGGGCGCCGGCCCGGTACGCGTCGTCGAGGCGCGCGTCGAGATCGAGGCCGAGCCGCTCGGCGCCGACGTGCCCGACGCGTTGCGACGCGAGGTGGAGCGGCTGCGGGACGAATGGGAGGCTGCGCAGGGCCGCCGGGACCGGCAGCTGGGTCTGATCGAGGAGGTCAGGGCGCTGCGCCCGGTCCCGCCGGCCCGTAAGCGGGACGATCCGCACCGCCGCACCCCGGTCGACGCGTGGCTGGCGCTCGCCGAGTTCGTCGACGAGCGGCTGACCGGGCTGCACGCCCGTCTCGTCGAGCTGGAGGAGGCGCTGGAGCGCGCCGAGCACGCCTTCCTGGTCGCCTCCGACCGGCTCGACCACGCCTCCTCCGACGCACCGCACGCGCAGGTGCGGACGACGGTCTCGGCGGTCCTGACCTTCGCGGCCGCCGTCGGCGCGCCGGAGCCGGACGCCGACGCAGCGGCAGAGGTCGAGGTGGAGGTCGAGTACGCGGTGCCGGGCGCTGTCTGGGCGCCGGCCTACCGCCTCACCCACCGTCAGGGCGACGGCGAGGGCGCCCTGGTGCTCAGGGCCTCCGTCGCCCAGCGCACCGGCGAGGACTGGACCGGCGTGCGGGTAGCCCTGGCCACCGCCGACCTGCGACGCCGTACCGATCTGCCCCGGCTTCGCTCCCTGCGCATCGGACGCCGGCAGCCCTCCCCCGCTCCGTCCGACTGGCGCGAGCCGCCGGCGGGCCTGGCCGACCTGTTCGCCGGATACGACGCGGCGGGCCCCCGTCCGCACCGCGCCGACGGGCCCGGCGGCGCGGTGGCGGCCGGTCACGACCGGCCGGTCGCGGCGGCGGCCCCGGCCGGCTACGGCGCTCCCCCCTCCGTGC